>NZ_QUWV01000152.1 GCF_003403295.1 Komagataeibacter melaceti
GACCGCCCGCCCGACTATGCCTGAAATAGCAGATGGCTGGGTCAATTCCTGATGAAAAACCCGGGTCAGTTCTCAGTGAAAATCAACAATCAGGACTATAGGGAGGGAGGAATATCATCTGTGCCCTCACTCGTTCGATGGCCTTTCGCGCTCCTGGCACCTTGTATTGTCCAGCAGGACGATATCGTCCCGGCTCAGCGTCGGCACGAGAACATGCTCCACATAGGCCTGAAAAATCCCGCTGTTCATGGCGCCATCATGGACGAAGGGTGCGGTCATGCCCGTGAGGCGCAGGCCTGCGGTGAAAGTGGTGGGCCGTGAGGAACGCCTGCCCGACAGCGTTCTCCGCGTAAAGCACGACCACGCAGACCGGCCATCTTCGTGGAGAGGCAGGTTTCGTCGATGAAGACCCGACGGTGCGGATTGAGGTCAAGGCTGGCTGTCGAACCAGTCCTGCCGACGTTTCAGGGTATTTTCGCGCTCCTGCTCCAATGCATGTGCGGTCTTCTTTGAATGTCCACCTATGCTGCCGCAGCCATCGACTGAGCATGCTGCGGCCGATCCCGACGGACTGCTCATCCTTCAGGCCCGCTACCATCTCGTTGAGCGTGATATCTTTCTGCGCTTCGATCATGCCGACGATAAAGGCTTCATGTCGGTCCAGCCTCGAACCGCGTGGCTTGCCCGGACGGCGCGCCACCACCATCTCTATCAATGGAAACGGTGAATCACAATCCATGCCCCATGTCACCCCACACGATTCATAGTTCAGTGGACGTGCTCTAGCTTATCATCCTGTTCGAAAATGGAGACCACATCTGTCGCAACCCGATACGAGAAAACAGCCATATCCTTTCTCTCCGTTATCTTCATCTCTGCTACAGCAGACTACATCAAGACCTAACGGGTCTTGGAAATAACACTTGACATATCGCGTATATTTAATAAATTACAAGTAATTTTTACTATATTTCTATGAGGCGTTCAACTTTGTTGGTAAGGGACAAGAAAATGTATAGCAACTTCCTTGCGGAGTTTGTAGACAAAGATGCCATTGATATAGCTGTAATAGGGGGCGTTCTCCCTGATACTGCAGACGATATTATGACGGGATTGGTAATTTGGGTTAATGCAGCTTCGTCAGGACAGTCCTGCTTGCAGAATCTTACATCTGGGCGAAATTGCATTCTTATGCGCAATGTTTTGCAGCAAATAGATGACCCTCGCGCCCTAATTAGAGAGGCTTTCGAAAAATTAGCGACTGGAGGTCGTCTGGTAATTACGGTGCCGCACCAGTTCCTTTTTGAGCGAAAATTAAGGCTTCCCTCGAGATATACGGATTCATCAATTAGATTTTATACGCCTGCTACGCTGTTACTGCAGGTCGAAGAAGCTATTGATATGAATGAGTGTCGAGTTCGATTATTGAAAGATGATGATCGAAATTACGATTATTCATCCCCTCTGGAGCAGTTGCCTAGCGGGCAAAAACGTATTGTTCTAGTGGTTGAGCGTATAGCCCGACCGACCTGGGCAAATCAAGTAGTCAATGAAGCAACATTCCTTAGTTCTCTTCCTCAGCCTTTACTTGTTCCCGCAGACAGCGGTCCTACAAAGACTTACCTAATCAGTCCTTTTTCAGCAGGAATTAATTCTGTAATCATCCTAAAGTTGGATCATCGTGGAGATTTCAAACTTGCCGATCTGGCGATGAAGGTGATCAAAGAGACATTCCCTTCGGCTAGAATATCCTTGGTATGTGGATCGTGGAACCTAAGCAATGCACAATCAAGCGGCCTTTTTGATGAAATTTTAACTTTGGATATGTTTAGTGAGGATTCGTCCGCGAAGCCTAATCCTCCTCGTGATCTCATAATAAGAACCTTCAAGGCGATGATTGAAGGAAAAACATTTGATCTTGCTGTCGATTTCAGACATTTCGTAGATAGTCGTATACTTCTGCAATGTATTAATGCTCGCTATCGTTCAGGATTTAATAATTATAATTCATTTCCTTGGCTTGATATTAGCTTAGACCTTCCATCGCCGACAGTTGATGGGCGTGTTGAGCAGTGGATTATATCTCCGTCATCTTTTGCATTTAGAGGGGGTAGCCGCACTTCTTCATATATTCATATCGATATAGACTTGGTAACGGCTGCGGAAGAATGCCTTATCTGGGGGCCTCATTGTGCATTTGCTACAGGTCAGTATGAATTTGAGTTTTTGATTGATTGTTTAGATGGAGGAGAAAAGCTTCGTTATGACATATGCACAGATAGTGGACGGATAATACTTCAGGCAGGTGAAATCACACTGAATGGAATGAACAAAGTTTATTTTGATGCTCCATATTCTTTAGATGGTGTTGAAATTAGAATTTATAGAGCAGAAAATATGCCAAAGAAATGGTTTTTTAATGGTATTAAAGTCAGAAAAAGTGGGGCTGGAGGGGACATTCACCAGCAAGAGGCAATGCTTCTTTTATCTCACCTAATTGCAGCAAGATTGACTCTCCCAACTATTAATAATATTTTTATAGAAAAAACAGAAAAATGACCCGATACAATACTACAAATAACTATGCATGTCCTCCCGCTGTTATTGCTCCTTTCTCTAATGAAGGTCTGCGAGAATGGCCTCTCGGGCACTATCGTCGTTTTCTCGAAATTGGCATTGAGGATGGACAGTCCTTTGTCCTATGCGGTTCACTTTCACACCGCGCCGCTGCCAACGAACTGGTTCGTTCCTTTCCGACAGAATGTGTGAAAAATTATTGCGGATTAACTAGTTGGTCTGAAGTTACGGCGATGGTTCATGCCGCGCCATTTATAGTGGCTAATAACTCAGGCATTGCTCATTTGGCTGCCAGTATGGGGAAGTTGGTTCTATGTATATTCGGTGGCCGTCACAGTTGGAAGGAATGGATGCCACGAGGTCCTAAGGTATTAACAATTGCTCGTACTCCCCCTTGCTCACCTTGTGACAAACCAGTTTGTTCTAATGATTTTGCGTGTCTACGAGGAGTAAGCCCCGATATGGCATACGAAGAACTACGGATTGCTATATCTTGTAATTCCAATTCTCTTTAAATCCATAAAAATAAAGTTGGTTCAGGTACATGCATCTTTACTATTTTATCCATCTTACTGGTCGCGACTCTGGAAATAGTGGTATCCAGCGTGTTGTACGAAATCTTGGTACGGCTCTTCAGAGCATACCCAGCATAACTCTTTTGCCTGTTAGATGGAACCAAGAATTACAGGCTGTTGTTCATGCAGAAGAGCCATTCAGGGAACGCATTAAGTTGTTCAACGGGCCTCGATTTAACGCGAGTGAGAGTGATGGTTTGCCGATACATTTGGACAAGATCAAAAATGCCCAACTTTTAATGCCAGAAGTTCCTTTATTTCAAAGTCCGGACCCACGTTATCCCTTTGTGCACCTTCCTTTTGTCATTGGATACCTCCACAGTCACAATATAAAAATCACGAATATATTCCACGATATTATGCCACTAAGCCATTTCGGGGAAGAGTTTTCCGAATACCCACAATCACTGAAATTTTTTATTTACGCAAACGCATTATCAAATGTTGATAACGTAATTTCTGTTTCAAAATACTCTGAGCAATGTTTGACGTCGTGGTTTGGACGTTGTGGTATTCCATATTCAAGCAAGAGGATTCTTCAATATATACTGCTTCCAGAAGAAATGATTGGGGTAGAATGTCGGAAATTTATCGGAACTAATCTATCGAATGGAGGAACTATAGAGTTCTGTATGTGGGGCTCTCTCTATCCGCATAAAAACCAAGTTGCAGTTTTGGAAGCATTTACTTCTCTTTGTGAACTTAGATTAGATTTAAACTTAAAGCTTCATGTGTTTGGGAATATAAACAATCAGGTAGTAGCAAAAGTTCAGAGATTAGTACGTTTTTCGAATGGTAATATTATTTATCATGGATTTGTAGATGATAAGAAAATGGCCGATATTATAAGGCGTTGTCGAGCTACGCTTTTTGTGTCTCTTGCAGAAGGGTATGGATTACCTCTGGCAGAAAGTCTGTGGCTTGGTAAGCCTTGCCTTACTTCCAATATTCCGCCGATGACAGAGATTGCGGCTGGTGGGGGCTGTTTGTTGGTAGACCCAGAAAATATTAAAGATATTATAACCGGTCTGGAACGTCTGGCAATCGATGATAATCTGATTGCAAAACTAAATGCAGAAATTGCTGTTCGACGGTATCGGACATGGTCAGACTATGCAAATGAAATAGTCGATGCTATTCGAAATTGTAAAGATTGTCAGGAAGATATGCAATATACATATTTACCTACACGTAGATTAAGTGATTTCGTAGAGACCTTGGCTATATCTCCAACAGATCTTTCAATACACTCCGTATTTAAGGATAGCGCCTTCCCTATTTTGAGAAATGGTCGTATTTTCTTTGATTCCGAAGATTATATTTGGTGCGAAGAAAATGTGATATCATATGGTCCATATATATCTTTAAAGAAGGGTATATATGAGTGTTTTATTATCGGGGAGTTAAAGGGGGATGTTATATTACGCGCAACGGCAGAATACGGTAGCGTAGTATTCGGAGAAGCTATAATCTCTGATCTTAGTACCAGATTCAGGTTTAATGTTTCAAAATCCATAGATAAATTTGAAATATTGATAATTCGAAGTAACGAAACAAAAACACTGAGAGTTGACATGATCGAGCTGGATAGATATTCGACCTGAAGGTATTTTTTGGTCTTGTTGGGGTCCATTGACGTGCTCCTCTTTTTGTTACCTATCAAAAGGAGAGTTCCCGGTTTTTATGTCTGGGGTTGATGGGATGACAAGGGCCTCGGTGGCATGCCACCGAGGCCCTTGTCTGGCGACCTGATCCGGTGTCCTGCCATCCAAGTTGTGAATGAGGACGCACCGTATTGTAGGGCCTGTTAGGCCTTGATATAGTCTGCTGTAGCAGCGATGAGGATGAGGGAAAGAAAGGACGCGGCTGTCTTTTCGTATCGGGTCGCGACAGCCCACCACTCCTTGAGCCTTGCCCACAGATTTTCGACCAGATTCCGGTGTCTGTAAGCCCATTTGGGACAGGCGACTTCCGGATCATTCCTTCTTGGCGGAATGACAGGGCGAGATCCCCGGTTCCAGAAATATTCACGGAATTTATGCGAGGCATACCTACGGTCACAGACGACATAGATCGGTGGGGACGGCAGATCGTCGAGCAGGACATAAGCGGATGGCAGTTCGTGTGCCTGTCCGGGCGACAGCGTGAAAGACAGTGCCTTGCCATGTCCATCCGCAGCTACGCAGACCTTGGTGCCAAAGCCTTCACGTGAGCGGCCAGGCGCCTCACGATCTCTGCAGCGTTCACTGTATCCCCTTTTTTTGGCGGCCCCAACCGCCTTGTGATGGGCACGGATCGTCGTAATGGGCCGCTTGAGGCCGCCTTATGAGTAAGGATTGTGACTGGTAACTTACCGTCGTTAACGACGTCGTTATTGACGTCGTTT
>NZ_QUWV01000153.1 GCF_003403295.1 Komagataeibacter melaceti
CGCGGGTCGTGCATATCCACCCGGCGGGCAGTGGCAAGGTGCTGGCGGTGCCGGTCCAGCCGGGCATGCATGTCGCGCGCGGGCAGGCGCTGGTGCGCTATCAGGATCATTCCCTGCATGTCGCGCGCCTTCAGGCCGTTCAGATGCGCGCGGCGCTCACGGCCGCTGTCGCTGCCCGGGCCGATGCGGCGGGCGCGGAGCAGCGGGCACGGGCACTGGCGGGCGAGAGTATATCCATGGCCGAACTGCGCCGCAGGCAGGACGCGCTGGCGCAGGCGGACGCCACCCTGCGCGCGCGACAGGCGGACATGGACACGCTGGGCCACCGCTTTGCCGAGGAGTTCAATTCATCATCGGAACAGGACAGCCGGGGTGCGGAAGATGAAACCTCCACCCTGATTTCCCCGGTCGATGGCATGGTGCAGGCAATCGGCACGTCGGTGGCGGCCGACGTGGATCCGACCATGGACGTGGCCACCGTGGCCGACCTGTTCCATGTCTGGATCGTATCGGATATAGCACCCGATCAGGCCGCACGGATCGCACCGGGTGGCCAGCAGGTGACACAGGCGGCCAGTGGTCCGCTGATATCGCGCATCGACACGGTGGATGGCATGGCCAGCCCGCTGACCGGACTGGTCCGGGTCATAAGCAGTGTTGCCAACCCCACCAGCGCGCTGATGCCTGGCATGGTGCTGGACGCGACACTGGCGCAGCGTGACAGCGTGGCGGGCATTGTCGTGCCGTCCGAATCTATCCAGCGCATTGACGGGCGTAGCGTCGTGTTCGTGCGGGTGAGCGTAACCGATTACCGGCCCGTCGTGGTCGATGTGGCGTTGGATGACGGGCGGCAGGCGGTCATCCGCTCCGGCCTGAAAGGGGGCGAGCCGGTCGTGGGCCATGGCAGTTTCGCCCTGCGTTCGGTCATCGGCCTGGCCGGGATGGACGCGGACTGATGGCGCGCAGGTATCTCGAGGCCCTGCTGCGCGCGCGCATGCTGGTGCTCGGCGGGCTTGGCCTGCTGCTGGCGGCTGGCATCATGGCGGTGCTGGGTCTGCCGGTGGAGGCGGTGCCAGATATTTCGCCCAAACAGGTGCTCGTCTCGGTCGTGGCCCCCGGCCTCGCGACGGAGGAGGTGGAGAAGCTCATCACCTTTCCCGTCGAGGCCAGCATGACCGGTATTCCCGGCATGACCGACCTGCGCTCCGTCTCCCGTGGCGGGGTGTCAGTGGTGTATGTGCAGTTTGCCGACGGGACCGATCTCAACTTGGACCGCACCCGTGTGAATGAGCGCATACAGCAGGCGCGTGCAAACATATCCGTACCCGGCATTACCGTCAGCATGGGGCCGCTGGCCACAGGCATGGGTGAAATCATGCAGTTCCAGATCCGGGGCGCCGGGCGCTCGCTCATGGACCTAAACCGCATCATGAACTGGACCGTGGTACCGCAGATGCGCCTCGTGCCCGGCGTGGTGGACGTCAACGTCAATGGCGGGGCGGAAGAAACCTATGAGGTAACATTGGACCCCGCGCGGCTGATTGGCAGCAACCTTTCGGTGGGCGAGGTCTATCGCGCGGTGGATGCCGGTAACGCTGCGTCCGGCGGCGGGTGGATCACCCACCATGCCGAACAGCAGAGCGTGGTCGGGCGCGGGCTGGTTGCAAGCCTTGCGGATTTTGGCAATATCGCCGTGCGGACCAACGCCGATGGTTCGGCGGTGCGGCTGCGCGACCTCGGGCGCATCACCACGGGCGCGCGTACCCGCCTTGGCGCCGTGACCCGTGACGGGCAGGGTGAGATCGTGATCGGCGTGGTGATGATGGAAAGCGGGGCCAGTTCCAACGCCACCCTTGCCGCGATCGACCGCGCCCTGCCGGGCATCAGGCAGGCGCTGCCCACGGGGGTTACACTCGAACCCTATTACACCCGCGCGACCCTGACCGGGCAGACCATCGCCACGGTGCGCGACAACCTGGTTATGGGGGCGGTGCTGGTGGTGGGCGTACTGGTGGTGGTGATCGGAAGCTGGCAGGCGGCGCTGGTCATTGCCTCAGTCATTCCGGTCGCCCTCGTCTGCGCCATGGCGGGGATGCGGCAGTTCGGCATCTCGGCCAACCTGCTCAGCCTTGGCGCGATCGATTTCGGCATGATCGTCGATGGCTCGCTGGTGGTGATCGAACATGTCCTGTCGCGGCGCGAGGAAGAACCGGAGGCGGAATTCATCCCGCTGGTCATCTCGTCCGTGCAGCAGGTCATGCGCCCGGTGGGGTTCGCCATACTGGTCATCATCATGGTCTATCTGCCCATCCTGACCCTGCAGGGGATCGAGGGGCACATGTTCCGCCCCATGGCGCAGACGGTCATCATGGCGCTGCTGGCGTCGCTTGCCTACTGCTTCATCTGCATCCCCGTGCTGGCCGCCCTGGCGCTGGGGGGCGTGCGGCCTGCGGGCGATACGCGGCTGATCGCCTTCATGCGCCGCCCCTATACCCATATGGTGACATGGGGGGAGGCGCATCCGCGCATCCTGTTTGGCGGTACGCTGGCGGTGCTGGCCATCTCGGCGGGGCTTGCGATGCGGCTGGGCGGTGAGTTCATTCCGCAACTTGATGAAGGCGCACTCGCGGTTACCACCACGCGGCTGCCTTCGGCCTCGCTCGACACCGTGCTGGCTTCGGTCACGAAACAGGAGCAGATCCTGCGCCGCTTCCCCGAAGTGAAAGCGGTGGTCAGCAATACCGGCACGTCCGCCATCCCCACCGACCCGATGGGCGTGAACGAGACCGACAGCTTCATCTTCCTCACCCCGCCCGCCACATGGAAAACCGCCCGCACGCAGGCGGGGCTTGTGGCCGTGATGGATGATACCCTGCGCCGTGAACTGCCTGACGCGCTGTATTCATGGAGCCAGCCGGTGCAGATGCGTATGGACGACCTGCTGTCGGGTGTCAGGACGCAGATCGCCGTTTCGATCTTTGGCGATGACCTGACGAAGCTGGCCGATCTGGGCGACCGGGTGGTGGCGGCGATGTCGGGCGTGAAGGGTGCGGCGGACGTGGCGGCTGCGGGCGATGGCACCGTGCCGCTGATCGTGGCTGACATCGACCGCACGCAGGCTGCCAGCCGCAATGTGGCGGTGCAGGACATTCTGGATACGGTGGAAGCCGTGGGCGGTCATATCGGCACAAGGCCGGTGATCGTGGACAGTGCCATCATCAGCACGCAGGTCCGCCTTGACCCGAGGCGCGTGATCTCGGCGGCCGCAATCGGCGCGCTGCTGGTTCGGCGGATGGACGGGCAGGGGAATGTCCTGCTGTCACAGGTAGCGCATGTACATGAAATCGATGGCCCGCCGCGCATAAGCCGCGATGGCGTGCGGCGGCGCATGGTGGTGCAGGCCAATGTGCGCGGGCGTGACCTGGCGGGTTATGTGGCCGAAGCGCAGGCCCGCGTGGCGCGGGACGTGAAACTGCCGGCAGGCTACACCGTGCAGTGGGACGGGCAGTTCCGTAACCTGCAATCGGCGGTGCTGCGGCTGGAAATCGTGCTGCCCATTGCCCTTGGCCTGATTTTCGCACTGCTGGTGGTGGCCTTTGGCGCGGTGCGGTCAGCACTTCTGGTTTTCATCAACCTGCCGGTGGCGGCAACCGGCGGCATTGTGGCGCTGACGGTGCGCGGCCTGCCGTTCAGCATTTCGGCAGGGATTGGTTTTATCGCGCTGTTCGGTGTGGCGATCCTCAACGGTGTGGTGCTGGTCAGTGAAATCGCGGCCCTGCGGGCACGCGGCATGGCCGTGGCGCAGGCTGCCTTTGCCGCGGCGG
>NZ_QUWV01000013.1 GCF_003403295.1 Komagataeibacter melaceti
GATATCTGACAAAAAATGCCGCCCCCTGAGGCGGCTTTTTTGCGTCCTGAATTCCACCGCAGGAAATACATAGGAAACAGACGGAAAGATAATCCGGCGCAGTTTTGTCGAAGGTCACAGATGTGTGAAGGTGGGTGCTCTCGTATTGTCTCTTTCGTAATTTGCCGCAAACGGCATTCCTTCGGATGCTGAACAGTGGGACCGGATTGTGGTGTGTCTCGTGTCCTCTGCTGGAGAATATATCCTGTAGATGGACGGTCCTGCGCCGTTTAGTGGGGATGTCCATAAAAACTCACACGAGACTACATCTCATCTGTCGTGACTGAAGATTTCATGACAATGACGAATGAGAAGATTGCGGGCTACACGTCTGCGGTAAGCAGCGGTAGAGCGCATGTCGTCAATGGGTGCGATTTCTGACATTGCCAGTTCTGCTGCGGATCGGATGTGTTCTGCATCCTGCGTTCCTGCTGCGAGGAGGCGGTGCGCTTCGGGGCACGTCATCGGCACGGGGCCAACTGCCCCGAAAGCAAAGCTGACTCCGGCAGGATCTTCGGGGACCATGACTGTTGCCAGGGAAAGTTTTGAAATCGCTTGCGCCCTGCGTGGTCCGACCTTTGTAAATCTCTGCGGCTGTGCCAGGCATTTTTCAGGAATAACGAAACCTGAAATCAGTTCACCTGGTGCGCGCTGCGTGCGCCCCGCACCTGTCACGAATTCATGGACAGGCATCTCCCGGCTACCGTCGCGATGGATTAGCTTGATTCGTGCCTGCAGGGCCACCAGTGCTGGAAGGCCGTCACCCGCCGGGGACGCTGTTGCGATATTGCCACCAATGGTTGCGGCATTCCTGACCTGCGGGCTGCCAACGCCGTGTGCGACATCCCGGATAATCGGGACATGGCGCGCAATGACAGGATGATGCAGCAGGTCCTGCCAGCGCATCAGGGCGCCGATGACAAGATTGCCGCCTTCCCGAAAGACCTGATGCAGTTCGGGTGCATCCAGTCGATCAAGCGGAAAGAGACGAAGCTGATCAAGGTCATGCCCGGCACGTACCACAAGGTCAGTTCCACCAGCAATCGGGACCAGATCCGGCTCTTGGGCCAGACGGGCCAGCCCTTCTGTCATGGACAGATCTGCCCGGCGTGAAGGGCAGTCTTTTTTTCGTGGCTGACAGCCTGTCTTTTCCAGCGCGGCGCGGATTTTTACGTATCCTGTGCAGCGGCACAGATTGCCTTCAAGTGCATCGTCAGGCGTATCATCCGGGTGTCGGCCAGCCCATGCCATGACAATTCCGGGCGTGCAGAAGCCACACTGAACCGCTCCGGCGCGTGCAAGGCCAGCGCAGATTTCAGACCCGTCCGGGGCCTGCGCGAGTTCTTCAATGGTTGTGACCGTGGCACCTTCCAGTGTTTCGACTGCCTGCAGGCAGGAGCATACTGGCCTGCCATCAACCAGTACCGTGCAGGCTCCACATTCTCCCTCGCCACAGCCAGATTTGGCACCGTTCAGGTGGAAGTCGTCGCGCAGGACCTGCAGCAATGTCCGGCCACCATGCGGAACCTGAACGGGGGCGCCATTGATCTGGAATGTAATCATGACAGCGCTTCCTCCATGACCGGCAGGATAGCTTCCGGCCTGATCGGAAATTGTGTGAACCGATGGCCCAGCAGGCGGGCCAAGGCATTGGCGACAGCCGCAGCAGCAGGTGTCAGCCCGACTTCCGCGATGCCTCGCGCGCCAAGGGGGTTTGATGCATCGGGATGGTTGAGCAGATGGACGCGCACATCTGTCGGCACATCGCGGATGGTGGGCAGGATATAGGATGAAAACCGGTTGTTCAGGACGTGCCCGTCGCGCTGCACCAGATCTTCGCTCAGCGCAAAGCCCAATCCCTGCGCCAGCCCGCCTTCGATCTGGCCTGTCACGCCATCGGGGTTGATGACTGTTCCGGCATCAAGCCATGTTTCGACCTGTTCCACCGTCACATTGGCCGTCACGGTATCCAGCGCGAGGCGTACCACCTGTATTCCGTAGGAATAACCCACGTGAGGTGCACCAAGCACAAGCTTTTCCGGAAAGGCTGGTGCGAAATGCGCGGTTTCCTGCAGCGCGCCATTTTCACCGGCGGCAATGCGTATGGCGAGTTGTTCTGCGGCCCGCGCCACGGCATTGCCTGTTACAACCACGGAGCGGGATGCATTGGTGGACCATGAATTCGTGTTGTCCGTTGTGCCAATATCCAGATGGATGTCCTGCGCCGTGCAGCCCAGACGTGACGCGGCGATCTGCTGGAATGCGGACAGATTGCCCTCACCCAGATCAGCGCTTGAACAGTCCAGCCAGAACTGCCCGTTTTCATCCCGGCGCAGGGTAGCACTCGATCCTGGTTCAGCACCGGCCCCCAACCCGAAACCCTGCCAGACGAATGCAAACCCCGTCGCACGGCATTTACCATCGGCTGCAATCTGCGGAAGTGTCCTGTCAGGGGACGAGAGTAATGGCCCCTTACGTGCTGCCGCGACCAGACGGGAGAGGGTCACATCATTGCGCACGATATGGCCCGCCCCGGCGCGATCCCCGCCGGATAAAAGGTTGCGCACCCGGAAATCGATAGGATCAATGCCGCATTTCGCCGCCAGTTCATCCATGGCCTGCTCAATGCCCAGAATGACCTGAGGATTGCCAAAACCACGGAATGCCGATGCATTCCCGGTATTGGTATGCACGACACGGCCCCGGATACGGCTGGCCTGAAAGCGGTAGGGACCGGATGCATGTTCCGCGGCAAGGACCAGAACAGGTGGCCCCAGCGTCATGTAGGCACCCGTATCAGCCAGCAGATTTGCCCGGAAACCCGTCAGCCGCCCCTGCGTATCGCACCCCACCTCAACATCGACTTCAAACCGGTGGCGTTTGACGGAATAGGCGATACTTTCCTCGCGCCCATAGACATACCGCGCGGGACGACCCGTTGCCTGCACGGCCAGTGCCAGATGCGCCTGAACGTTCAGGTCTTCCTTGCCACCAAAAGCCCCGCCCATGGGGGGATGGGACACATGGATTTCCTCAAGGGGCACACCCAGAATGGCGGCAATCTGTTTCTGGTCTGCAAATGGGTTCTGGCCGCCACAGATAATGGCGATCCGCTGCCTGTCGTCGCGATAGGCAATGCCCGCCTCTGGCTCCAGAAACGCATGTTCCTGCCGGCCGGTGCTGTAGGTCAGGCGTACGACATGATCCGAGGCTGCCATGACTGCCTCGACATCGCCAAAGCCAAGATCGACCTCATGGCAGAGATTGCCATCAGGCCCGATCCGGGGTGCATCCGGCTCCAGCGCCAGCCTTGCATCCATGATGGCGGGCAGGTCTTCATATTCAACCCGGATCAGTTGGCAGGCCGCCTGTGCTTCCCGTTCGCTTTCAGCAATGACAAGGGCCACGGCATCACCACAGAAGCGTACCCTGTCATGGCACAGGACAGGTTGATCCGGGGCGATCAGGCCGAAACTGTTAAGGCCCGGAACATCGGCATGGGTCAGCACGCGCAGGACCCCCGGCGCCTGTCGGGCGGTAAGCGTATTGATTGCAAGGATACGGGCATGGGCACGCCCGGCCCGCAGGACAGCGAGATGAACCATCTGGTCCCGATACAGGTCGGATGGATATCGGAACGTGCCGCTGGCTTTATCCAGGGCGTCCCATTTCTGGATGGATTGTCCAATCACGGCTGTGCTCCGGCGTGTTCGGGTCATGGCGTTCGCTGATGTGGCATATGAACGCCAATACGCTACGGAACGTATCGTAGTCAATAATCGATACGGAGCGTTGCGAAAAATATCAGGTCATGGCAGTTTCCTGATACAGACCGCCGGAGAGCCATTTTGAGCACCGCCAGCCCAGCCCGCGTTTCCAGCACCGCGCCCGCAGGTAGTGGACGCAGGCGAAGTCAGGAAGCCACGGACCTTGCACGTGCGGCGGCGTTGACGCTTGCATATGATCTGGGGCCAGAGCGGGTCACGATGGAGGCGATAGCAAGCCATTCGGGCGTAGCAAAAACGACGCTCTACCGACGGTGGAACAGTGCGGCTGCCGTTATCATGGATGCATTCCTGTCCGAACTGACACCGCGCATTGCCTATCGTGCGGGGGAGAATGTCAGGCAGACGCTCATTCTGGCGCTGCAAGACCTCAGCCACGCCCTGGATGATTCACGGCGGCGGCTTCTGCGGCATATGATCGCCGCGGCGCAGTCCAGTCCGTCACTTGAGCAGGCATTCTGGGAACGATGGATTGAACCGCGCAGAAAGGCCGGGATCGCCGCACTCGAGCAGTTTGGGGCGCATGCGGAGACTGGCGGGCGTATTCTCGACCTGCTGTATGGGGCGTTTTACTACCGTATGCTGATTCCATACGCGCCCATAACGGATACATGGATTGAACAGATCGTGGATCAGGTCCTGTAAGTAGTGCCGTATTCTTACGTGTAGATACAGGTATTGGGCGGCATCGAGCCACGCTGATCTCCCCTGAATGTGGACCTCTCATGACTGGACAGGGAATGAACCGCGTACGCGTGGCTTGTCGTTCTGTCAGTGTATGATAGCGTTCGTCTGAACCAGATATTTCAGGGGCAATGGAATAATGGAAAGCCGTCAGATTCTATCCCTGAAAGAAAAGATGGCTTACGGTTGTGGTGATGCTGCCTCCAACATGATGTGGGGCATGACGTCATCCTACCTGATGTATTATTACACGGATATTTATGGCCTGCCTCTGGTTGCCGTATCGTGGATACTGCTGGTGGCCCGTGTTGTTGATGCCTTCTGTGATCCGGCTATCGGCTATGTCGTTGACCGTGTGGGAGGTCTGGTCGTGCCGCGCCTGATCCGCGTTCTTGCCATTCCCTTCGGCCTGACGGGGTTCCTGTGTTTTCTGGCCCTGCCGCTTTCGCCTGCCGGGAAAGTCCTGTGGGCGGGGCTGACCTATATTGTGTTCGGTGCGATCTATTCGTGCATCAATACGCCCTATGGTGCGCTGGCGGTCATGATGAGCAGATCCGTCACAGGGCGTGTGGGCCTGAATGCGTTCCGTATGATGGGCTGCCAGGCCGGATCGCTGCTTGTCGCGTTACTGACCATTCCCGCCATTACCTGGCTGGGTGGGGGCGAGAGTGCGGCGCAGCACCGGTATGGCATGGCAGTGTATGTGCTGGGCCTGTCGGTTCTGGGCAGTGTTTTATGGCTTTGCGTGGCGCGTGGCTGCACCGTGCGGCATCCGCCAGCCCCCGTCCGGCAGAATCTGGTGGTTACACTGCGGCATCTGGGTGTAAACCGTCAGTGGGTGCTCAGTAACCTTCTTGCGTTCTTCTATTTTGTAGGGCAGGCGGCCCTTTTCGGGTTTGCCCTGTACTATGCCCGTATCATTCTTGGTGGTACGGAGCAGCTTGGCGCCAATATCATTACCTTTATCACTGTCCTGCTGTTTGCGGGCGTACCCGCGTGTCTTCCGCTTGCCCGTCATCTAGGGAGCGTGCGCAGCGGGATCGTATGCCTGATTGCGCAGGGAGCGGCTTATCTGGCCATGGCTGTGGCAGGCGCCTCCGTGACCGGTTTTTTCCTGTCGGTCAGCCTTCTGGCGCTGGCGCAGGGTGTTATGTCGCCGCTGTATTACACCCTGCTGGCACAGGCCGTGGATGATGGTGATCCGCGCACATCAACCGGATCGGCAGGTCTTGCATATTCGATCAATACATGGGTCACGAAACTGGCGATGGGCCTGACCGGCTTCGTTCTGGCGCAGTTCCTGTCACAGGGCCACTATGTTGAAAATGGAGTTACGCAGCCACCGGAACTGTCATCGTGGATTACAGCCGGATTTGTCTGGTTGCCGCTGGGGGCGGTCTGCATGCAGACGCTGTGCCTGCTGGCATGGCGCGACAGGGACTGAGTATTCAAAGGATAAGAAGTCAGCTACGCAACAGCCGTGCCGGATTGCCTGCGACCTTTGTGCCAGGGGCAACATCGTGCGTAACGACACTGCCAGCCCCGATAATGGCATCATCCCCGACAGTGATCCCGGGCAGGATAATGGCGCCACCGCCAATCCAGACATTTTTACCAATGGTGATGGGACGGCCTGATTCCAGCATTTTCCTGCGTAATTCCGGGTCGCGCGGGTGATCGGCCGCAAGGATCTGCACGCCGGGGCCAATCTGCGTGCCGTCACCGATCCTGACCGGCACCACGTCCAGCACGATGCAGCCGAAGTTCAGGAACACGTTGTTCCCCAGAAAGATATTATAGCCGTAATCACAATGGAAAGGCGCGCGTATGGTAGCGTGCTGTCCAACTGCGCCCAGCCGTTCATGCAGGGAAGCATCCCGGCGGTTATACCGGGCCAGCCATTCGGCACATTGCGCCATGTCGTGCTGTAATTCGGGGTCGCTTGCGACATACAGGTCGCCCGCCAGCATTTTCTGTTTTTCGGTCCGTTGGGGCATCATGTCAGGTCATGCAGCGCCTTGCCCAGTGGTGGGCCAAGTTGCCAGTCTGAAAACCGGACTTTCAGCCCCTGCCGTTCAGGCGTGCAGCACATCGGCCCCACCAGATAGGATTGTGCCTGCGGGAAGGGGGCCAGACGCACAAGCGGCCAGATCTTGCCATCATTCGAGACCTGAAGCCTTAATACGCCATCGGCCACGGTCGCCCGCATCCAGAAATCCTTCGGATCGTCCGTATAGGGAGCGGTGGCCCAGTCCGAACGGCCATCCGTCAGAACGCTGCTGAGCATGGCGCGCCCATCTGACAGTTCAATCCCGGCCTTGACCCAGTGCCCTTCGTCAATACGGACCATGATACCGGCCTGATCGTACAGCTTTTCATAGGCGGCACGGATACGGAGTTGTGCCGTGAAACGGGCAGGGGCAGGCATGCCGTAAAAATGGCCGCTATCGCGTGTGAACCCATAAAAGGTCTCACGCCAGAAATCCGATCCCTTATCGGTTATCATGTCCAGAGTATCGGCGGTGATGGCGCTTTTGCGCGGTCGGTTCAGCCACACACCGCCACGCCACGCGCTGGCTGTCCGGGCGTGTGCCCGCGCGCCCAGAACCATGCCGCCCGCTACGGCTCCCGCCGCGATAACGGTGCGCCGTGTCATACTGGGATGCCTGTTCTTCTCGCCTCTGTCGCTCACTGCTAGACTTCCTGTGTCCGTTAGGATTTTTTATTTATGTACGTTTGTACACATAGCGCAAGGCCAAACCGCCCCCACATGTCCAGCAACCGGAATACGACCCGCCGCTTTGATCCTGACCGCAAGCAGCGCATTATTGATGCAGTGCTTGATGTCATTTTGGAGCATGGCGTGCAGGGCACGACACACCGGCGTGTGGCCGCAGCGGCAGGTGTGCCCCTTGGCTCCATGAGTTATCATTTCCGGGGTATGGACGAACTGCTGCATATTGCCTTTACGCAGGTTGCCCGGACCAGTTCGTCTGAATTCGTTGCGCGACTGGCCCAGGCCCGGAATCGGGAAGAGGCGATACAGGCAATCGTTGACATCATTGCCGGCAATATATGGTCAACACCGCGCACGTTATTGCTGAGCTATGAACTTTATGCATTTGCCGCCCGCAGGCCTGAACTGACCGCCATCATGCGCGAATGGATGCAGGCCAGCAGGGATGCGCTGGGGCGCTTCTTTGATCCCCTGACATGCCGTGCGCTGGATGCTCTGGTGGAGGGGATGGGTATCCATGGGTCTGTGGACCCTTCACTACTGGACCGTAAGGAGGTGGAAGATATCATTCGTCGGGTTTGTGGATAGAAAATTTCAACAAATATTTATATTAAATATGTATTTTTCAATAAATAATCTGGATTGTATTTATTTACATGTTCGCTGTGGCTGGATGAGAGGGCTGGCAATTACCTCCCATCATGGATGATGTGCTGACAGGAGGGAAGTTTTTTAACTTCTTCCAGAAGGCCGCGTTTCTATCATTCTCCATTGTGCCGGAGGCGCAAAGCTCGGAACAACACTGCCAGTCGCGATGGTTATGAGCATTTTTGCCTGTCCACATGACGGCGACATCGTGTCCTGATCGGTCAGGTTATGGATGGGTTCGCTATCGGCACCATGGACAGGAGACCCCGGCTTGAACGGAGAACCTTGCCGGGTCTCGAGCCAGGCAGCCTCCATCTGAAGTGACATACAAAGACATGCGTACCGACTGAATTGAAGCATTCCTCATGAAGCGCCGCACCGTTCGGTCATGGTAGCGCGATGGGGGATGTAGCTGCGATTTCCCCTAAACTGGAATTGGATAAAAGATATCCATTCCATGAGTATTTCTTTATCCATCAATGTATAGGTGGAATATAATTTATGAAATAATTGCTGCCATGTATGGGGCAGGTGAGGGGATGAAAAATGCCTTTCCCCTCATCACGCTGGTCAGATGGTAGATTCGTGGCATCGAGTGTCTTAATTCTATTTAGACCAAACGGGCATAAAACTAAATATTTTTTCGAATATGACCGCAATAACATGCTGATATTAAACAACTTACACCGTGGCGCTTATGGCACCAGATGTATGTATCACGTGTACGTTACATCGCGTCGGGTTGCGGGTTCGGATTCGTCTATATATCAACGGATACAGACGATGCCTCGATAACCTGTCGGGGTATGGCAGGAAGACGATCCAGTTTGAAAAAGGGGATCATGTCCACGCGAAATGATTGTCATGCAATCTGGATAGTCACCAAGGCCGGACCCATGCCTGTTGTTTTGGGTTTACTGAAAGATCAGGAATGTTGCAGGTGTTAAATAAGTAACAATACAAATTTCCTGCATATATTTTTGATTAAAAACAATTCCCGGAGAATTATTTCCATGTCAGTAGATAGTATATCAGCCGCCCCCCCGTTCAAGGCCCGCTATGGCAACTACATCGGTGGCAAGTGGGTCGCCCCTGTCGAAGGTCATTACCTGACCAATACGTCCCCCGTTGATGGCCGCGTGCTGTGCGAAGTGCCTGCCTCCACCGCAGCCGATGTGGAGCTGGCCCTTGATGCCGCGCACAAGGCCAAGGCCGCATGGGGTGAGATGGCGCCGGCTGATCGTGCGCTGATCCTGCTCAAGGCCGCGGATATCATGGAAAAGAACCTCGACCTGCTGGCGCGGGCCGAGACATGGGACAACGGCAAGCCCATCCGTGAGACGCTGACCGCCGATATCCCGCTGGCCATTGACCATTTCCGTTACTTCGCAGGCTGCATCCGCGCACAGGAAGGCACGCTGAGCGAAATCGACGCCACCACCATCGCCTACCATTTCCATGAGCCGCTGGGCGTCGTGGCGCAGATCATTCCGTGGAACTTCCCGCTGCTCATGGGTTCGTGGAAGCTGGCGCCCGCACTGGTTGCCGGTAACTGCGTGGTCATGAAGCCTGCCGAAAGCACGCCCGCATCCATGCTGGTGCTGATGGAACTGATCGGTGACCTGTTCCCGCCCGGAACGCTGAACATCGTCAACGGCCTTGGCAGGGATGTGGGTGCCGCCCTGTCCAACAGCGACCGTATCGCCAAGATCGCGTTCACCGGCTCCACGCCCACCGGCAAGATGATTGCCCATGCGGCGGCTGAACACCTGATCCCGGCCACGCTGGAACTGGGTGGCAAGTCCCCCAACATCTTCTTTGCCGACATCATGGACCATGATGACGATTACCTGGACAAGGCGATCGAAGGCTTCACCATGTTCGCCCTCAACCAGGGCCAGATCTGCTCGTGCCCCAGCCGTGCGCTGGTTCATGAATCGATCTATGAAAAGTTCATGGAACGTGCGCTGCCCCGCATCAAGGCCATCCGTCAGGGCAACCCGCTTGACCCCAACACCATGATGGGTGCGCAGAACTCGGCCGGGCATCAGGAAAAGATCCTGTCCTACATCGACATCGGCAAGGGCGAAGGCGCCGAACTGCTGACCGGTGGCGGCCGTCCGGACCTTGGTGGTGACCTGAACAAGGGGTGCTATGTGCAGCCGACCGTGTTCAAGGGCAACAACAAGATGCGCATCTTCCAGGAGGAAATCTTTGGCCCGGTTCTGGCCGTGACGACCTTCAAGACGGAAGAAGAAGCGCTGGCCATCGCCAACGACACTCCCTTCGGCCTCGGCTCGGGTGTGTGGAGCCGTGACGCCAACACCTGCTACCGTATGGGCCGCGGGCTGGAAGCCGGTCGCGTGTGGATCAACTGCTACCACGTCTATCCCGCGCATGCGGCGTTTGGCGGATACAAGAAGTCCGGCATTGGCCGTGAGACCCACAAGATGGTGCTGGAACACTACCAGCAGACCAAGAACATGCTGGTCAGCTACAGCGACAAGAAGCGCGGCTTCTTCTGATCCGCTGATGGGGTGAAAGCCCCAGGCCCATAAGGCATGGCATGGCGGTCGGGCTGGTTTACCGGGTCGGCCGCCATGGCGTATTGCCGGGGCCGTTCGTGTATGGCCCGACACTAGAACAGTTTTCGGTATTTCAGGATATGCGACAGGGTTTTCCCTACGGGACCGGAACACTGTGCGACAGAAGTAAAAAAGAGGCATAGGATGGCACAAAAGTTTCGGGTTGTAATTGTTGGGGGCGGTATTGCCGGTCTGGCGCTGGCAACCCGGCTGGGTGATTCAATCGGCAAATCGGGCCGTGCGGAAATCACGCTGGTTGACAAGAGTTTCGCCCATGTATGGAAACCGATGCTCCACTGCTTTGCAGCGGGCACGGCCGCCAATGAGAACGACCGCATCAGCTTCCTGTCGCAGGCCAGTCGCCATCATTTTGAATTCTGGCCCGGCGAGATTTCGGGCATGGACCGCAAGGCCAAGACCATTACGCTTGCCCAGGTTATCGCGCCCACGGGTGAGGTGGTGCTGGATGAGCGCAAGCTGGAATATGACGCACTGGTGCTGTCCATTGGCAGTTGCGCCAATGATTTTGGCACTCCCGGTGTGGCCAAGCACTGCCTGTTCATTGACAACCTTGTGGATGCCAGCGGCTTTAATGACCGTTTCCGCACTGAACTGCTCAAGGCCTTTGGCAATAACGAGCAGCTTGATATCGCCATTGTGGGCGGTGGCGCCACCGGCACGCAGCTTGCGGCTGAACTGCACAAGGCGCTCGATCTTGCCTCGCTCTACAGCTTTGGCAAGAAGCCGCCCAAACTGAACATTACCCTGCTTGAAGCCGGTCCCCGTATCCTGCCTGCCTTCCCCGAGGCGGTATCCGCCGCCGCGCAGAAGGAACTTGAGGCGATCGGCGTGAGTGTGAAGACATCCGCCATGGTCAGTGGTGCCGATGAAAAGGGCTTCATGCTCAAGGACGGCACGCGTATTCCCGCAACGCTGCGTGTCTGGGCGGCGGGCGTGAAAGCACCTGAAGTCACGCGCAAATTCGGTGAACTGAAACTGTCGCGTTCCGGCCAGCTTGAAGTCCGCCCGACACTGCAGCTTGTCGAGGATGACAGCATCTTCGCCATGGGCGACTGCGCCTTCATCGCGGACAAGCCGGTAGCCCCCACCGCACAGGCGGCCCGCCAGCAGGCCCATCATCTGGCCCGCCACTTGCCCGCATGGATCAATGGCCGTGCGGTTCCGCCTTTCAAATTCTCCAACAAGGGCGCGGTTGTGGCCCTGGGTGATTACAATGGCTGGGGTACCTTTCCCGGTGGCAAGGTATTCGGTGGTGGCTGGCTGCGTGGCATCAGCGCACGCATGGTCCATCTGATGCTGTATCGCCAGCACCAGTTCGAGATCTATGGACCGTTCCGGGGCATGATATCCTGCCTTGTGGACTGGCTGGATGTTTTTGTCCGCCCATCCGTGCGTCTGGACTGACGGGTACAGACATAGAGTTTTCTTTAGCGCTGCCTGCTGTCAGGCAGCGTTTTTTTATGCCCGTTACTTCAGGATAATGCCGGAGCCTGCATGATCCCTCTGCCAGCCGTCCATATGCCCGTTCAGGGGAAGATCGGGTGAGGGGGCAATTTCGTGGTAGCGGCACCATTCGTGCCACGGGTCATGACCCGGATTTCTTCCGCGCAGATGGGTGGACATGAACGCCAGCCATCAGCCGCGTTGCGTCACAATTGCCATAACGCAGGTTGCGATAAAGTGGGATGTCACGGCTGGCCTGCGGGTTGGGGGCCGGTTTACATCGGCTTTCAGTTCAGGATACATTTTTTTCCGGTTCGCATAGGCGGGCTATCTGAAGCTACAGCGCAACATCAGCAAGCTTGTACATGTCCGGGCCAGGTCCATTTTTGCAGGATTTTTCTTATCCGTACCTGCCCTGTCGCCATGCAGGTTTTTCGGCACGGTTTGCGCTGCTGGCCGTCCTTCCCCATTCTTTTTCTGAGTAAGATAATGACGCGATACTTCCCTCATGCTCCTGTCCTGCATGGCGATACCGGGCGGGGTGTGCCTGTAGCGCGGCGTGCATTGCCCGTGCTGGCGGCAGCAGCGATTTTTCTGGTCGGGGGAGCATGCCATGCGGCTGAACCGCTTTCCAACGTGCAGGATGAACCGGGTTATTTTACCGCCACCATCCCCGCGCCGGATGCAACAAAATACCTGCCGCCCCCGCCGCAGGCAGGCACGGTGCGGCAGGAAACCGATGATAAGGCCTTTACATCCACACGCGCGCAGGTGGGTAGCCAGCGCTGGGCACTGGCTACGTCCGATGCGGACCTGCATGAAAATGCGCTGCTCCATTCATTTTCCTGCGCCGCCGGGTTTGTGATTGATACCGCGCATGCGCCGCGCCTGACCGCCCTGATTCACAAGATGGACGTATCCGAAATCCCTGACATGCGCGCCAGCAAGGATTACTGGCACCGTGCGCGCCCGTTTGTAGGGAACAAGGAACGGATCTGCACCGAGAATGATCGCGCGCATCTGGCCACGTCTGGCTCCTATCCATCCGGGCATACCATGCTGGGCTGGAGTACGGCGCTTGTTCTGGCGGAACTGCTGCCTGACCGTGCAACGGAAATCCTGCAACGGGGCCGCGTATTCGGGGAAAGTCGCATTGTATGCGGCGTGCATTGGGAGAGCGACGTGCAGGCCGGCTACATGCTTGGTACGGCCGAGGTTACAACCATGCATGCAAGCCCGGCTTTTCAGGCAGATATGGCGGGTGCGCGTGCGGAGCTTGATGCCCTGCGGCGTAAGGCGCCCCATCCCAAGGCTGCGACCTGCGCCAATGAGAACAGTGCGGCCACACATTCTCCCCTCTAGAATCGCATGGGAAGAGGGAGACGAGACTTCTCGATTCGTGAACGTGCCCGGCATGCCGGGCACGTCATTTTTCCAAAAAACCGTCTAAAAATAAGATTTAACAAAAACATAACAAAAGTTTTTGGGTGCCGCCTTTTTCCAAAAGGGCGGCATTACAGATGCACTCCCAAACATGTTGGCCCGATCTTCTACAGGCTCGCGAGACTGTATTTTTGCAGCCAGATGTCGATGTGCGTCTGAGCATCCCTTGGGGATGTGCGCAGGCTTATGAAATCCGGATTGCGGCAGAGCGGATGGAATACAAACCGGTGGCGGTGATGTTCCGGTCCGATGATCCGGGCACCACGATAACGCCAATCCGCACGCTATTTATGCTCCAGTAAACCTGTCCAGCGGTGTGGACGTGTTCCCCTGATTGTAGGGGGCGATTTTGGTGCGTGCAGCGCTGTTATCTCCTGATCTCAATGCAATGACCCATCCTGTTCTGGCCATAACCCGTTCATGGCGGATTTCCGGACATTCTGGCGTGCCTGTTTCCTGCATTTTTTTGTAATAGTTTAACGCAGTATCATATTGTTAATTTTTTAATAAACTTAAGTGAATTAAAAATGAAACAGAATTTATTCTGTATAAATTCAATAAAGGATTTGATAGACGACCTGCATTAAGAATTAATGTGGAATAGCCCGTCGCAATGAAGAAGTTTTTACTGTTAAGTGCTGTCTGGGTTTTTGCGTACGAGAGCCCGGCATTTGCTAAAGAAAAATCTGACAACCATCAGGAAGGGAAAAAACAGGCCGATCCGGCTGTAGCCAAAGCAAAAAAGCAGGACGACAAGACAAAAGAGAACGGCGAAAAAATTGCCGTTCTTTCCCGCCGGAAAGTGGCGGGCGGTGGCATGATGGTGCGGCATACGGCTGCTGAAACGGTCAGTTCGCTTTCGCATGACTACATCGCCATGCAGTCGCCCACATCAACCATCGAATCCCTTATCCAGACACTTCCTGGCGTTGTCTCCGCCAGTGAAGGGCCGCTGACCACATCCTTCTCAACCATCCATATCCGCGGCATGGCGCAGGCGGAAATTGGTGTCACGCTGGAAGGGATGCCCGCCGCCAACCCCTTTACGTACAGTACCTACACCCCGTCGCTCGTCGATAGCGAGAACATGGGGCAGGTCAATGTCATGCAGGGGGCGGTGGACATCAATTCACCGGTCTATAACGCCACTGGTGCTGAAGTCTCGGCTTCGATCCGGCGTCCTTCCAGCCACCAGAACATACATATCTCCTCCTCGGGCGGGTCTTACGGGACCAACAAGGATTTCATCCGTTATGATACGGGCGAAATCGGTCATTCCGGCGTGCGTGGTTTTGTCTCCGGTTCCTATTCCCGCAGTGACATGTGGCGTGGCGAGGGCGATATACGGCGCTGGCATGTGGATGCCGCACTGACGAAAAGCTGGTCGCCTGGCAATGAATCTGAGGCGATATTCGGCTTCACGCAGGCCGCACAGGGTGAATGGCTCTACCCATCACTGGCGAACTGGAAGACGTATGGCGTCAATTACGGCCTGAATAACCAGTATTACGCCGGGGATACGCACTATGTCGGCCTGAACGGCAAGAATACCGGGGCAATCTATGGCGCGCTGAAAAACCACTTCAGTTTCGGACATGGGCTGAGCCTTGATGCGGAAGCCTATTCCGTTGAGTTCCACGGCCCCTATTATTACGGGGAAAGCGTGCCCGTCTCGAACGGTTATGTCGGGTCAGAGAAATATTCACACCTAGATGATTACAAGAATCTGCCGGGGTACAGCCCGAGCAACAGTAAACTGACATCTGTTGAAGTGTCGAACTGGTACACGATATCTTCCGGCCTGACACTGGTCGGGCACTGGAAGCACAAGTTCAATACACTGAACTTCAGCTATTGGTATTCTTATGCACAGGAAGCGGCTGACCAGCGCTTCTATCCCGTTAACAGCAGCGGGAAATGGAGTTCCCACAGTGCGCCGCTGACGGCAAACGGGGGAATTCCCATTGATGAAGATAACGAAAACGGCCTGCAGCAGCTCAGCAGCTTTGCCGTGGATGACAAGATGTCGTTCTTCCATGATCGCCTGACCATTGATGGCGGCATCAGGATGGCGATGGTGAACCGCCAGTACACCCAGGACCTGACGGCCGTGACAGCCAACAAGTCCATTCACAATGTATTCGTGCCCTCACCGCAGGTCCTGATCAGCTACCGCTTCAACCCGCGCCACCAGATCTATGTTAATGGCACAACGGGTTATCATCTTCCCGGCTCATTGAGTTCACAGCTTGCGACCTACAGTTATTCGACCGGCAAGGCTACGTCTCTGCCCATGTCGGACTACAAGCCGGAATACATGATTACCGAGGAAGTCGGCTATCGCTACAGCGGGCTGATGATGGCCAACCTTGCCGGGTTCCATTACAACGTCACGAACCATCAGGTCTCTGCCGAAAGTTATGAGCCGGGGTCAACGTCAACCATTTCCCAGTTGATCAACGCAGGCGGGATGGAAGCCTATGGCATCCAAGCCGAACTTGCCACGCATCCATGGCACCATCTGAGCTTCTATGCATCCGGCCAGTACATGCACACCAAGAATGGCAACAATATTGCCTATGAAGGTGACTATCTGGCGACCAAGGGAAAGCAGGAAGTCGGTGCGCCGAAATTCAGCGGGTCACTTGGCCTGACATATAATGACGGCGTCTGGTTCGGTAACTTCAACCTGCAGTACACCGACTCCCAGTATTCCACCCTCATGAACGACCAGAGCATTCCCAGCTATATAACGGCCAATCTGGGCGTGGGCAGGAACCTGCCGAAAGTGGGCAGGGTCGCGCCCAAGATCAAGCTGAACCTCATCAACCTTGGTAACGAACATTACCTGTCCTCGATGTATGGATATACGACCAACGCGACGACACAGCATGGCGTGGTGAGCGGAAAGAGCTTTTCGGGTTCGCAGCCGACTTACGTGATTGGTTCCCCGTTCGTCATCATGGCGACCCTTTCCGCTGATTTCTGAAAACGGATAGAACGGGGAGGGGAGCATCATGACAGTCAGGCCCATGGACATGGCTGAGCGAAGGGCGGGGTTAGGCAAAATGCCTGCAATCCCGTGCACTCCCGCACGGCATCCGGCCCTTCCCCGTCAGGCCCAGAGCATTTTTGTATAAATATTGTTTTTCCGGGTTTAAATTCATATTCCCTTGCGCGAGCGAACAATGACGACACGTAGAGATTTCCTGAAATATGCCCTTCTGTCCGGTGCGGTCGGTTCGGCTTCAAGGCTGCCAGCTTCCATTAGCCGCGCATTCGCCATCGCGCCGGAGGTCGGTTCCACATGGCAGGATGCCGAGCATGTCGTGATCCTGATGCAGGAAAACCGTTCATTCGACCATGTCTTTGGCACACTTCAGGGGGTACGCGGGTTTAACGACCCGCGTGTCATGCGCCTGCCGGATGGAAGCCCGGCTTTTGTCCAGCGCAGTCAGGCGGGGGAGACCTATCTGCCGTGGCGGCTCAATATCCGTGACACGCGCATTACGTGGATGGGTTCGATCCCCCATTCACGCGACAGCCAGGTCGATGCATGGAACAATGGTAGGCATGACAGGTGGATCGACGCCAAGAAGTCGCACCATAAGGAATATGCCAGCTACCCGATGACCATGGGTCATTACACGCGTGAGGACCTGCCATTCTATTACGCGTTGGCCGATGCGTTTACCGTCTGTGACCAGAATTACTGTGGTGCGATGACCAGCACCACGCCCAACCGCCTGCTGTTCTGGACGGGGACCGTGCGCGACAGGCAGGACCCGGCATCCAACGTCTATATGCGCAATGGCGAGATACTGGAGGGGGGGATGAAATGGACCACCTTCCCCGAGCGTCTGGAGCAGGCTGGCGTTTCATGGAAGTTCTACCAGAACGAACTTTCCCAGACCGGGGGCATGAGCCACAAGGAGCGCGGGTGGCTTTCCAATTTCGGCTGCAATGTTCTGGAGTATTTCGATCAGTATTCGGCCGCGGCCAATCCGGGGTTCAGCGTCTGGCTTGATGAGCGTATCAGCGACTGCCAGAAGCATATTGCCGGGCTGAACAATCAGGAAATGCTTGTCTCCGAGACACATGCCGAACAGCTTGCCGAGGCGCGTGCCCTGCTGGATGTGCTGACGCGCCGCCGCAAGCTGGCGAGTGGCGCTTCGGTGGAAAAACTGACGCCTGAGGAGCGCAGGCTGTTCGAGAAGGCCTTCGTCATCAACAGTGGCGACAAAAATTATCGCACGCTGGAAAAGCTGAAGTTCCATGATGGCAAAAAGACCATTCACATGGATGCGCCCAAGGGGGACGTGCTTTATCAGTTCCGTCAGGATGTGAAGAGCGGCAAGCTCCCGGCAGTGTCATGGCTGGCCGCGCCCGAGCATTTCTCGGACCATCCGACTTCGCCATGGTATGGCGCATGGTATGTTTCCGAAATCATGGACATCCTGACCGAGAACCCGGAGGTCTGGAAAAAAACGATTTTCATCATGACCTATGATGAAAATGACGGGTATTTCGACCATTGCTGTTCCTATACCGCGCCGGACCCCAAACGGGCGGATACGGGCGTGTCATCGCACGGGATCGGACAGACAGGGCTGGAATATACGACCGCGCAGGATGAAATAGACCGTGGCGTGCCCAAACGGCTGGCGCGCAGTGGGCCGATTGGCCTGGGCTTCCGGGTGCCGATGATCATCGCCTCCCCGTGGAGCAGGGGCGGGTATGTCAATTCCCAGCTATTCGAGCATACATCCACGCTGCGTTTTCTTGAGGCCTATGTTGAGGCGAAATTTGGCAAGAAAATCAGGGAAAGCAATATTTCGCCGTGGCGTCGGGCCATTAGTGGTGACCTGACTTCGTGCTTCCGCCCGTATGATGGCAGCATCCCGACCCTGCCGTTCCTGGAACGCGACGCCTATCTGCACACTGTGGAAGATGCCCGTGACCGGCCAATGCCGGGCGGCTTCCGGTCACTGGATACGGCCGAGATTACCGCCCTGCGTGATGATCCGGCAAAGCTGCGTGAGACGGTGCAGCAGGAAGCCGGCACCCGCCCTGCCTGCGCCCTGCCTTATGAGCCATATTGCAACGGCGGCGTATCGGCGGATGGCAGGCGGAGTGTCATTCTCCTGCGCTCCGGGACGGGTATGTTTGGTGCCCGCTCCGCTGGCGTGCCGTTCAATATTTATCGCCATGGCGTGAAATCCGACAGCGGCATGCAGGCGGGCACCTATGCCGTGGCGGCGGGTGATACGCTCAATGTTTCCTTCCCCTTATCCGGTTTCGTGAACAGTGTTTACGATCTGGATGTGCATGCGCCCAACGGATTTTACAGGCGCTACAAGGGGCTGAAGGGTGGCCTGCGCCTGCAGGTGGAATGTATCTACCTGCGCGGACCGGGAAAGGATCTGTGTCTGCGGATCAGCAACCACGGGCCGAAGGGTGTTGACGTGACATGCACACTGGCGGGACCGGGCACAACGCACGCCCTGCAAATTGCTGCTGGCCAGACGGTGGAAGTGCCATTTGATCTGGCGCAGAGCATGCTCTGGTACGATATTTCCCTGACCAGTCCGAACGAGCATGAATTTCTTTACCAGCTTGCCGGGCGCGTCGAGACCGGGCAGGCCGGGCGCACGGACCCTGCCATGGGCGCAGTTGCCCACGGGAAACAGTAATTCTGGCCTAAGGAAGTTTTTGGTGAAGCTTTTTTCCAAAAGCTTCGGATAGTCAGAATTATAAGAACGGTATCAGTGGGCGCACCTCTGATACCGTTTGTTTTTTTCGCATTTTACAGTCGGGCCGCTGTGATCTGATGGGTGCCTAGAGCGTGACACCCGTTTCAAAATCAATGATCAGGGGATTTTTATACCGGTTGTTGCCCCCCGTGCTCCATATGTACTGGGCACCCGGCCTGATGAGAAGCCACGGTGTGGGGCGCCAGCCATAGTTCAGTTCAATCGCGGGCTCGCCAGATGGTTTGTACACACCCTGCACGCCCGTGCCCTGTAGCTCATGCACCCAGTTTGTAAGCTTCGGATTGACCCAGAGCATTTTCATGCCAAAACTGACAGTGTCATTGGGGCGGTTCCAGAATGTTCCCTTGCGTGTCAGGCCTGCATCCACAAAATAGGGGGCAACCGATGTGCGCGGGTCGCCCCATGTAAAGGACGCAAAAAAGGATGTTCCCCTCTGGGCGTCCTTTCTGTCACGCTCAAGCATCCGGTCGAACTGGAACCAGCCGCCATACCGCCCACGGACATTTGCAACAGGCGCAACGGCCAGATATCGGGACGCAATCCCGAAGTTTCCCAGTTGCGCGTACACGTTCTTGGTCTCTGTCGTATCCCAGTAACCACCAATTTTGACGTTGGTCTGGAGCGGGCCAGAATAATCATCCTTCCCGCCGCGATGCCAGACCAGCTGGAACGGAAGGAACGTGCCCGTTGCCCCGTGCAGGTTCATCTTCCACCCGTTATGAGTATTCGCGATAGTCGGGTCCACGGAATAGACACCAAACTGGATCGAGTAATGGTTGTTCCCGGCCGGGTAGAATTTCACCCATCCGCCGGGATGGGCCGTGGGGTAATAACTATAGCCTGAATTGAATGCGATGGATTGCGGCATGCCGCAGATTGCGTTGCTCTGGAACTGGCAGTAATTGTTCATACCCCAGTAAATGGACCATGTTTCAAAATCCGTTTCGGCGTTGATTTCACCCACATCTGTTGTCACGTAATGATTCCACGGCATTTCCCACGCCAGAAGCGTCAGGCGCACGGTGGGAGAGCCATAGATTTCCTGCGGGCTGTCCAGTGCGGGCAGTTTTTCTCCCAGTCCCTTGCCCGCGCGGGATGTGACCGTGAAATGGAACAGCCCGAGGTGGTAGCCTGTCAGTTTCTGGAGGTTGAAGTCCACGTTGATACCGAATTCATGGGCGTAACGGACATTGCGGGACCTGCCGCCCATGGGGTTTCCGGCGCTATCCTGAAAATAATGTCCGGTAATGGTGATGCCCCTGTTTATGAGCCATGGCCTTCGCCCCGCCCAGTTGCCGGTCATGGTGTCCTGTGTCAGCCAGTCATGAAAACTGGCGGGGAAAAGGCTGTGTTCCGTCGTGTCGGACAAAAGGACCGGAGCCTGCGTCGGGCTGGGGGCGGTAACCGTTGGCAAGGGGGCAGGCTGGATGGTTTTGGTCGGGTTGGGCGCATAATATTTGCGGCGGACATCTGACAGGTCGAGCGGCTTTGCCTTGTTGACGGAAACATTGTCCGGCGCCAGTTGTGCATGTGCAGTGCCTATATGTGAAAAGAGCAGCGTCATGCCAAGGCACAGGAAACCTGCAGCACTCTGTCGCCGGACAGGCAGGTCGCGTATATTTGCGCTGTGTTTTATAAAGTCAGGTTTATACGGATTTACTTTGATCTCTGTTCTGCCATCATCGGGCAGTCTGGTATTTATTGGCTGATATGCCCTGTTTCCGGTCGGGCCTTTGATGGAACGGTATTTCCATTCCTCTGCCTGATATATCTGGCGTGCCTGGTATACCATTTTTATCTCCACGATTATTTTTGTTTTGTGGGATAGGGAGTTCAGGTTGCTTTGGGGTGCCAGACTGCACGCGCAGGGGGAGTGCAATGCACGATATGGCCATCATGCATTGCTTTTCATTTACATAAAATTTCTCTGGAACTGTATTTTATTGCGTTTTTTCTGGTTTTAAACAGGAAATAACTTATGGAATTAGTGTGTTGTTATGGAAAGTACATTTCCCCGCTATCATGCGTTCCCGCGTATGAAGTCACTGGCCCGTTCAGCTATCATCACTGTTGGTGCGTTTGTATTGGAACCAATGATGGACGGCATGACCGAACTGTCACAGATACGGATACCGTCCAGCCCATGAATACGTAATTCCGGGTCAACAACGGACATTGCATCCCGCCCCATCTTGCAGGTGCACGTCGGATGATACGATGTCCGGCCATGCTCACGTGCATAATTCTGAAACGCTTCCGGTGTTACTGTGTTTGCATCAAAATATCCTATTTTCCGAATATATTTACGCAGAGAGTGCTGGTTGAATATTTCAAGGCTGATTTTGATACCTTCACACGAAATACGCAGGTCATCCGGGTCCGCCAGAAAATTCGGGTCCACGACTGGCGCATCCGCGGGGTTGGCAGATTGCAGTTTTACCGTGCCGCGTGACTTCGGGCGCAGGGTGTAGCTGTTTAACGTAATGCCCGATACCCCTTTGGGCACGGAACATACCCCGGCCTCAGCCCCGGCCCCTGCAAGGAAATGGAACTGCAGGTCAGGGCAGGGGGCATTGCGGTCCGCGTACCAGAATGCCCCGGCCTCGACCACATTGGATGTCACGGGGCCGGAATTGAACATGGCATATTGCAGACCGGCCCAGAACATCCAGTGCATCTGGTTGTATTTGTTGAAACTTTCATGGTTTTTCAGTTCAGCGACAATGTCGATGCCGAAGTGATCCTGCAAGTTCTCCCCAACCCCCGGCAGGTCCTGCACCACGCGGATGTCATGCTGCCGCAGGTGGGCGGCGGGGCCTACGCCCGAGAGCATCAGCAGCTTGGGCGTGCCAATCGCACCGGATGTCACCACTACTTCCTGATCCGCCTGCACGACATGCTGCGTGCCGCGCGCGATATACTCAACGCCCGTCGCCCGGTTGCCCGTGAACAGGATGCGCAGCACGCAGGCATTGGTAATGACATGCAGGTTGCGGCGTTTCAGGGCTGGACGCAGGTAACCACTCACTGTGGAGCAGCGGCGGTTATTGCGGATGGTCATCTGGTAAATGCCCGCCCCCTCCTGCGTGGGGCCGTTGAAATCCGGGTTGTAGGGCATGCCCATTTCCTGGCAGCTCTGCACAAAGGCGCGCGTGACCGGGTTGGGCGTTGGCAGGTTCGACACACCAAGCGGGCCATCCGTGCCATGCCACGCCCCGGCCAGAAAGGTATTGCCCTCGGAGCGCAGCAGGTATTTCTGGATGTCCCTGAACCCCCAGCCTTCCGCCCCTTCTTCCACCCAGCGGTCATAATCGGAGGGGTGGCCACGGGTATAGACCTCGGCGTTGATTGATGAACCGCCGCCCAGAACCCTGGCCTGCACATACGGGATCTGCCGGTTGTTGGCATATTTCTGCGGCGCGGTGGTCAGGCCCCATGTCAGCGGGCCGGTCGTCATCTTGGCAAAGCCGATGGGCATGTGAATGAGGGGGTTGGTATCACGCCCGCCCGCTTCAATCAGGCACACCCGCGCGCTGGGGTTTTCCGACAGGTGCGCGGCGAGTACACATCCGGCCGAGCCCCCGCCAACAATGATATAGTCGAAACCCTGGGTCATGATGCAATCCAGTGGGAACGGTCGCCTGTTTCGATATGGACGGATTTGGCCTGCGTGTATTCCTCCACACCCAGAAGGCCGGTTTCCCGCCCCCATCCGGACTGCTTGAAACCGCCGGTTGGCGTTTCCGGCCCACCCGCCATGATGGTGTTGACCCAGAAACGTCCGGCCCGCACACGCCGCGTTACGCATAGCGCCTGGTCTATGTTCTTGGACCATACCGAGGCTGCCAGCCCGTAAACGGTATCATTTGCCAGCGCGATGGCTTCATCCAGCGTATCGAAATGAAAGGATGACAGGACGGGGCCGAATATTTCCTCCCGCGCGATGGACATGGAGGGCGTGACACCAGAAAACAGGGTGGGAGCGATATAACGCCCCTTTCCACATTCCAGCGCATCACCCCCGGTGAGCACCCGCGCGCCTTCGGCCTTTCCCTTGGCAATGTAGCCAAGGATCGTTTCATTCTGGGCCGCGGTGGTGATGGCGCCCACCTGTGTCTGCGGGTCGAACGGGTCGCCCACCCGGATCTTCTTCATTTTCTCGGCAAGGATGCGCTCGAACCTGTCCGCCACCGTGCGCTCCACGATCAGGCGGCTGGAGGAAACACAGCACTGCCCCGTATTGAAGCTTATGCCAAATGCCGCACCATCGGCAGCATCCTCCAGATTGGCGTCCGCGAATACGATGATGGGATTTTTGCCCCCCAGCTCAAGGCCAAGTTTCTTGAGGTTGCTGTCACCCGATGCATGAACGCATGAACGCCCCACGGCGGTTGACCCGGTAAAGGAGAGCATGTCCACATCACGGTGTTCCGCCAGTGCCTGCCCGATACTGCGCCCGGTTCCGGTCACGACGTTATAGACCCCGGCAGGCAGGCCCGCATCGGTAAGGATATCGGCCAGGATCAGGGTTGTGGCGCTTGTCACTTCGGCGGGTTTGACCACCAGCGTGCAGCCTGATGCCAGAATGAAAGGCACGCGCTCGCACAGGATGAGGAAAGGGAAGTTCCACGGCGTAATCAGCCCGACAACCCCGACCGGCTCACGCAGCACCATACCAAACAGGTTGTCGCCCAGGTTATTGAAGCTTTCACCATGAAGAAGGCGTGCGGCACCTGCCGCGGTTTCAAAGCACGCAATACAGTGGTCGATCTCCCCACGGGCCTGGGCGATCGGTTTGCCGTTTTCCAGTACTTCCCATGTGGCGATTTCATCGCGGCGCCTGCGGATGCCCTCGGCCGCGCGCAGCAGTACGCCCGCGCGCGCACCGCCCGGCAGGCCGGCCCAGCGGCGGTCTTCAAATGCCAGCCGGGCGGCGGCCACGGCGTCATCTACATCCTCGGGCGTGCAGCGTGATGTGCGTGTGACCGGCAGATCATGGCTGGGGGAGTTGCGTTCAAACAGTTCCCGGCCCCTGCGCCATGCGCCATTGATAAAGAAACCGAATTCGCGCGGGGTTTTCGGTAACGTAACCCCGTGTGTCATCTCGTGCATTGACGGCCTCTCTGTTATCGTGAACCGCTCATTATGTTCATGGCGGCCATTGCTGTTGCGTGAACCGACCTGCTGCCGAAGCAGATTGAGAAATACCCGGACTCCCTGAACGTAAGGAAAAAGGAGTCGTTTCATGAAAATATTCATGTAACGTGACGGGGTATGTAATTTGTGTTCAGAAAAAATGCAGAACTATACCCGCATTATGGTTTGCAGATGTCTCTGCTTTCTTATGGATTTACATATAATGAGCAGCGCGTGCGCGACGGATGCTGCATGGTCTGGGCCATATCCATTGGTCGATGTCCTGTCTTCTTGTTCTGTGTTCCGCCGGTTCGAGCCGGTGGGACTTATTCGGGACAACATCACCTGATGCATCATCTGGGATGCACCATCTGGTTACGTATGTGATAGAGGGTACAGACCACAGGGTTAATTCATATTTATGTGATCTTTAGGTATATCTAAAAAATATGGATAGCATCGGGAATCCGTCTGGCCACAATGTCGGCCCGGCTGGCGGCGACATGCTGGCGGGAAACCGGCACTCTGTGGAAAATTCTGTAATACGGATCATCGCACGAACACTTGCATGTGATCGTTATTATTTAAAAACACAGGAAAACAAAAAATAGACGCCCGTATTTGTACTTGCCATTCAGGGGTGAAGAATGTATGTAACCAGTTAGTTCATATAAGAGCAGGAATTGCCGGAATGTATCTGAACGAGACACAGGAACAGGTGCGCGACACCGCGCGCGCTTTCGCCGAGGAAGTCATCCGCCCCGCCGCCGAGGCACTGGACCGCGACGAGCGCTTCCCCTCTGAAATATACGATGAGATGGCAAAGGTCGGCCTGTTCGGAATTGGCGTTCCGGAAGAACTGGGCGGCCCCGGATTCGATACGCTGACCTATGCCGTGGTGATGGAGGAACTCTCACGCGGCTATGCCAGCGTGGCGGATCAGTGCGGTCTGGTTGAGCTGATTTCCACGCTGCTGGTCCGCCATGGCACGCCTACGCAGCAGAAGATGCTGCCCGAAGTGATCAGCATGCAGCGCAAGGTGGCGTACTGCATTACCGAGGCGGAGGCCGGGACGGATGTCTCGGGCATCCGCACAACGGCTGAAAAGGATGGGGATGGCTGGGTCCTTAATGGCGGAAAGCTGTGGATTCATAACGCTCCCATAGCTGATACCGGCTTTGTCCTCGCCCGCACGGACAGGGAGGCAGGCAATCGTGGCATGTCGATCTTTGTCGTTGATCTTCATGCCCAGGGTGTGGAGCGCGGGCCGAAGGAGCATAAGATGGGGCAGCGCGCCAGCCAGGTTGGCGGCCTTACCTTTTCCGATGTGCGCCTTGGGTCTGATGCCCTGCTGGGGCAGGCCGGGCGCGGGTTCCATATGATGATGAGCGTGCTGGACAAGGGGCGCGTCGGGATTGCAGCACTTGCGGTCGGCATTGCGCAGGCGGGGCTTGAAGCCGCCGTGGATTACGCGGCCACGCGCAAGCAGTTTGGCAGGCAGATATCCGAATTTCAGGGCGTGCAATGGCTGCTGGCCGATATGGCGAAGGATATCGAGGCCGCGCGCCTGCTGGTCCATTCGGCCGCCGTCAAGATCGACCGTGGGCTTGACGCGACACGTTCATGTTCCATGGCCAAATGCTTTGCGGGTGACATGGCGGTTGCCCGCACGGCTGATGCGGTGCAGGTGTTTGGCGGGTCGGGCTATATTCGCGGCTTTGAGGTCGAACGCCTGTATCGCGATGCCAAGATTACGCAGATCTATGAAGGCACCAACCAGATCCAGCGCATGATCATCGCGCGTGAACTGCTGAAAAAGGGTGCCCGCGCATGAGACAGGTGGCCCTTGTTACCGGGTCGTCACGCGGGATCGGCCTTGCTGCGGCGCAGGCCCTTGCGCAGGCCGGTTTCGCGGTGGCGGTCAATGGCCCGGTGGAAGACGAGGAACTGCATGCGGCAATCGGGCAGATGCAGTCCCTTGGCGCGCCGATCATGGCGGCGGCGTTTGATGTGGGTGATGTCAGCGTGCATGCGGACAGTCTGGCGCGGATAGAAGACCAGCTTGGCCCGTTGACCACGCTGGTCAATAACGCCGGTGTGGGCGTGCTCCAGCGCGGCGACCTGCTTGATGTGACGGAGGCGAGCTGGGACCGTTGCCACGCCATCAACGCCCGCGCGCTGTTTTTCCTGTCACAGGCCTTTGCCCGCCGCCTGCTCGGGCGCAGGCGTGATGCGGAACTGTTTTATTCCATTGTGAATGTTACATCGTCCAACGCCATGGCCGTGGCGGTGCAGCGGGCCGAATACTGTGCATCGAAAGCGGCGGCGGCCATGGTATCAAAGGCCTTTGCGGTCAGGCTCGGCCCGGAAAACATTGCCGTTTACGATGTGCAGCCCGGCCTGATCGCAACCGACATGACCGCATCGGTCATCGGGACGTACCGCCAGCGCGCGGAAGATGGCCTGACGCTGATGCCACGCATCGGCACGCCCGAGGACATGGGCGGCATTATCGCGACCCTTGCAACCGGCAAGCTTCCCTACACGACCGGGCAGGTCATTTCGGCTGATGCCGGAATGCTTGTGCCCCGTTTCTGAGAACTGTCATGAAAATCGCACTGCCTGACCAGACCGGGCGGAAGGTGGACTACCTTCTGGCCGGAACGCCACTCCCCCCAACCGTGCTGCCGCCCGACCCGGTGCGGGTTGTCTATTCGGCGGCCCATGTCACGGCGGACCCGTTTGCCGCGACCGATCCCTCCGGGCAGGCCGCGATTGACTGGGATACGACGCTGGCCTTCCGCCGCCACCTTGCCAGCCTGGGGCTTGGCATTGCCGAGGCAATGGACACCGCACAGCGTGGCATGGGGCTGGACTGGTCCCGCTCGCTTGAACTGATCCGACGCACAAGGGCCGAACTGCCTGATGCGCTGGTGGCGAACGGTTGCGGGACCGACCAGCTTGATCCGCGTGACGTTACATCCGTCGATCAGGTCATCCGCGCCTATCTTGAACAGGCCGAGGCCATTCAGGCGGTTGGCGGGCGCATTATCCTCATGGCCAGCCGCGCGCTCGTTCAGGTGGCGAAAACGCCCGATGATTACATCCGGGTCTATCGCACCGTGCTGGCCAGCGCGGATGCCCCCGTCATCCTGCACTGGCTGGGGGACATGTTCGACCCGGCGCTGAAGGGATACTGGGGCACGGATGATTTCTCGGGCGCGCTGGAAACGGTGCTGTCCATCATCGGGGAAAACAGGTCGCGCATTGACGGCATCAAGATCTCCCTGCTGGACAAGGAAAAGGAGATCATCATGCGCCGCCGCCTGCCCGCGGGCGTGCGGATGTACACGGGGGATGACTTCAATTACCCCGAACTCATCGAGGGGGATGCGCAGGGGTTCAGCCATGCGCTGCTGGGCATTTTTGATCCGCTGGCCATTGCCGCGGCACAGGCGGTCAGTAGGCTGGGGGCGGGGGACGCTGCGGGGTTTCGCGCCATACTTGACCCCACCGTACCGCTGGCGCGGCTGATCTTTCGCGCGCCAACCCAGTATTACAAGACGGGTGTGGTGTTTCTTGCATGGCTGAATGGCTTTCAGGATCATTTCATCATGCTCAACGGTGCGCAGGCCATGCGGCCGCTGCCCTATTTTACGGAGATATTCAGGCTGGCGGATGGCTGTGGCCTGTTGCGTGAGCCTGAACTGGCCGTGCACCGCATGAAATCCCTGCTGGCAGTGTACGGGGCATGAGATGCGTGATTTCCGTCATGACATTTCCGCCCTTGCGCTCAATACCGCAACGCTTGGCCATAACGTGGCGGGGGCCGGGGCTGGCTGGTCGCCGGAACGGACCATGGATGCCTGTGTGGCGCGCGGCATTGGCGGGATCGTGCTGTGGCGCAGGGAGGTCGCGGGGCGGGAAGCGGCCGTTGCCGCCCATGCGCGTGCTGTCGGCATAAAGGTGGTCGGCCTGTGTCGCGCGCCGTTCTTGGTGGGGCCACTTGCGCCGGTACGGCGGGACGACGTGGTGGATGATTTCCGTGCAGCGATTGACCAGACGGCGGAGCTGGGTGCTGACATCCTGACCATTGTGGTCGGTGGCGTACAGCCGGGAACGAAGGGTGTGGCCACCAGCCTTGGCCTTGTGGCGGAATATGTCGCAACGGCAGCGTCCTATGCGGCGGCGGCGGGTGTCAGGCTGGCGCTGGAACCGCTGCATCCCGTCTATGGCGGGGATCGCTCCTGCCTGACAACCACGCGCGATGCGCTGGATATGTGCGACCAGATCAATGCGGAAAATCTGGGCGTGGCGATCGATGTCTATCATGTCTGGTGGGATACCGACCTGCCACGCCAGCTTGCGCGCGCGGGCAGGCGTATCTTCGGGTTTCATCTGTGTGATTGGCTGGCCCATACGACGGATGTGCTGCTTGACCGTGGCATGATGGGCGATGGCGTGGCCGATATCGCCACTATTCGCGCAGCGGTGGAACAGGCCGGGTATGACGGCATGTGCGAGGTCGAAATCTTCTCCGCAACCAACTGGTGGAAGCGTGACCCGGCGGAGGTTCTGGACGTGATGGTCGAACGCTTCCGCACGGTATGCTGAATCTGCGAGGAAACCATGAAAATCCTTGTCCCGGTAAAGCGTGTGATCGACTACAACGTGAAGGTCCGTGTCCGCATGGATGGTTCCGGGGTCGATCTGGCGAATGTCAGGATGTCCCTGAACCCGTTTGACGAGATCGCGGTGGAAGAGGCGGTCCGGCTGAAGGAAAGGGGCATCGCCTCCGAGGTCATTGTCGTTTCCATCGGGGTGGCGCAGGCAAGGGACGTGCTGCGCACCGCGCTGGCCATGGGCGCTGACCGCGCGATCCTGATCGAGGCGACAGTGGATGTGAACCACGATATCGAGCCCCTGGCCGTGGCGAAGATCCTTGCGCGCATTGTCCGGCAGGAAAGCCCCGATCTGGTCATTGCGGGCAAGCAGGCCATTGATAACGACATGAATGCAACGGGGCAGATGCTTGCGGGCCTGCTGGGCTGGGGGCAGGCGACCTTTGCCTCGGCCCTCCAGATCGTGGACGGGAACGCCATCGTCACACGGGAGGTGGATGGGGGGCTGCAGACCATCCGCGTTCGCCTGCCTGCGGTCATGACTGCTGACCTGCGGCTGAATGAACCGCGCTATGTCTCCCTGCCCAACATCATGAAAGCGAAGAAAAAGCCGCTGGAGGAACACGCCCTCGCCAGTCTGGGCATTGACGCCAGCCCCCGGCTGAAGGTGGTGCGCACGGTCGAGCCACCCCAGCGCGGCGCTGGCGCGCGCGTGGCGTCGGTTGATGAACTGATAGAGAAACTGAAAAACGAAGCGGGGGTCATCTGATGTCTGTTCTGCTGCTTGCCGAAGTCAATAACGGGCACCTGGTGGTCGATGCGGTGGCGAAAGCCCTGTCCGCGCTAGCCCCGCTTGGGGACGGGATCGATGTCCTCGTCATGGTGGGGGAAGGCGACAGTGCGGCGCGGCAGGCCGCGCGGCTGGATGGTGTGCGGCGCGTGCTGCTGGCGCAGGGGGATATGCTGGCCCATGGGCTGGCCGAGCCTGCGGCGGCACTCATTGCGTCCCTTGCCGCCGGTTACACCCATATCGCGGCGCCAGCCACGGCATGTTTCAGGAACATCCTGCCCCGTGCCGCCGCGTTGCTTGATGTCATGGTGATAACGGATGTCATTGCCATACGGGATGCCGCGACATTTGATCGCCCTGTTTACGCGGGCAACGCCGTGCAGACCGTCGTATCAGATGACCCGATCAGGCTCCTGACCATACGGACCTCGGTATTCCATGCGGTGGGAGAGGAAAAGGGAGAGGCCGCACCGATCGAGGCCGTGCCCACGGTGCCCGATCCGCAGCTTTCCACATGGGTTGAGGACAGCACGGTTGTATCGGAACGGCCCGAACTGACATCGGCGCGGGTGGTTGTATCGGGCGGGCGTGGGGTTGGTTCGCGCGAACGGTTTGGCGATATCGTGAAACTGGCCGACAGGATCGGGGCGGCCGTGGGCGCAAGCCGTGCGGCGGTGGACCTTGGATACGCACCCAATGACTGGCAGGTGGGGCAGACGGGCAAGGTTGTCGCGCCCGACCTGTATTTTGCGGTCGGTATTTCCGGCGCGATCCAGCACCTGGCCGGAATGAAGGATTCCCGGGTCATTGTCGCCATCAACAAGGATGCGGATGCCCCCATTTTCAGGGTGGCCGATTACGCGCTGGTCGGGGATCTCTTTTCCATCGTGCCCGAGCTTACGGCAAAACTGTAAGCAGGCTTACGGCCGGAATACTTGGCGGGGAGCAAACTGCACAGAATAATTCATGCCCATTTTCCTGTGAGGATGAAACGTAAGCAGGGGTTATGGGGTTTATACAGGAATGACAGCCGTCCAGAAAAAGAAGCCACGGCAGATAGCACGGCGTGGCGCAAGAACAGGATGACAGGCTATGAACCCTGATGAAAAACATAGGTTTGGCCGTTGTGATTTTGACGTAACGGCCTTTGCTTTCGGAACCGCGCCGCTTGGCAACTTCATGCGCGAAGTGGATGAAGGCGTTGCCGGGGACATGATCCGCCACGCATGGGATGCGGGCATCCGGTTCTATGATACCGCGCCCATGTATGGCCACGGGCTTGCGGAACTGCGGCTGGGGCATGCGCTGCGGTGGAAAAACCGCGATGATTTCGTGGTTGCGTCCAAGGTGGGGCGTGTCCTGCATGCTGGCAGGCGTGCGGATATTGATTTCACGCCGTGGAACAACGCAGCCCCCAACACCATGGATTTTGACTACAGCTATGACGGGACGATGCGTGCGTTTGAAGATTCGCTGCAACGTCTCGCGCTGGAGCGGATTGATATTATCTTCATCCACGACATCGACCGCTTCACCCATGGTGAAAACCAGCCCGAAGTCTTCCGGCAGGCCATGGATGGATGCTGGCGCGCCCTGGAACGGCTACGTGATGAGGGTGCCGTCAGGGCCATCGGGGTGGGGGTGAATGAATGGGAGGTATGTTACGAAGCCATCCGGCAGCATGATTTTGACTGCTGCCTGCTGGCCGGGCGCTACACATTGCTGGAGCAGGATGCGCTTGACCGGTTCCTGCCGCTGTGTGAACGCCAGGGCGTGGCGGTTGTGGTAGGTGGCGGGTTTAATTCAGGCATACTCGCCACCGGCGCGGTTGCGGGGGCAAAGTACAATTACGCGCCCGCGCCCGACCATATCATGAAACGTGTTGCCCGGATCGAGGCGGTGTGTCGGGAATATGATGTTCCGCTCCCCGCTGCTGCCCTCCAGTTCGTGGTGGCGCATCCCGCCATTCCTACATTCTGTGCTGGCACGCGCAATATCGCGCAGCTTGAGCAGAACCTTGGCTGGTTCCGTTATCCTATCCCTGCGGAATTCTGGGGCGCGCTGAAGGAACGTGGGCTATTGCGCGTGGATGCGCCCGTGCCGCAACACGACCTTGCCCATGATGTTTCCCGATAATGTAGCGCGTATAATTGTAACTATCTGGTTCGATACCAAGAGCGTCGTAAAACATGCCGGACATAACGGCATTTTCCCAAACAAGACGTCCCGGAGACAGATATGTCGTTCATCAAGGAGTATGTGGAGCGGCAGACGCTCCACCGGCGTAACCTCCTGCTCATGTCGGCCTACGGGCTGTGCGGGGCGGTGCTGGGTGCTGCGGCCGGGCCGGGCCGGGCAGGGGCCGTAACTGCCAACCCCCGGATTGCGTGGAGCTACCGCGACCGGACAAATCCGTACTGGAATGCCATCGTATCGGGGGGCAATGCCTTTGTCCGGAGCCTTGGCATGCCCGAAAGCGCCCTGATCAACCTGATAAATGAAGGCTCGAGTGAAAAGTCACTGGCCGATATCCAGTCTCTGCTTTCACGCTATGGCAGTGGTGTCGCGCTGGCGGTGGACCCGAACGATATGCCCAACTGCCGCCCCGTGGTCGAGGCGGTCAGCAAGGCAGGGGCCTATGTTTCCACCATCTGGAACAAGACCGATGACCTGCACCCGTGGGATTTTGGCGATAATTACGTATCGCACATGACATGGTCCGATGTCGGCCCGTCCGAGCAGACCGCCCGCGTGCTGTTCGACGCCATGGGGGGCAAGGGCGGCGTCGTGCATCTGGGTGGCATCGCCTCGAACAATCCGGCGATCGAGCGCCTTGCGGGGTTCCGCAATGCGCTGAAGGCCTATCCGAACATCCAGTTGCTGGCCGTGCAGGCGGCCGACTGGGATACGCAGAAGGCCAATCAGGTCATGTCGGGCTTCCTTACGCGCTATGGGGATTCAATCAAGGGCGTGCACTGCGCCAGTGACACCATGGCCTATGGCGTGATCGAGGCCCTGCGTGCCGAAGGGATCGAGGACATGCCCGTCGTATCCTATGACGGCAACCCCCAGGCGGTGGAACTGGTGACACAGGGCAAGATTCTGGCCACCGTTTTCACCAATCCCTACTGGGCGGGGGGAATTACGGCAGCACTGGCCTATTACGCTGCGACCGGGGCATTCAAGCCATCGGCGGAACCGCACGAACACCGTGAATTCCTTGGCCCCACCATCCTGGTCACGACCAAAGATGCACGTGAGTTCAAGGCCAGGTATATCGACACCAACCCGCAATACGACTGGAAGAACTTCTGGGCGCTGGCCAGTAAGTAAAACAATAATAAAAATCACTTCTGAAAATGGAACGAGGCTGGATCAATGAACAGGTTCCTGGCCATGGATGCCCTCAGGAAATGGGTGCCGCTTCTCGTGCTTGTGGGGTTGTGCCTGTTTTTTACGGTGGTCAATCCCAACTTCCTCTCGCTGCGCAACTTCGCCCGCATCGCCATTTCCGCCACGCCTGCGCTCATGGTTGCGGTCGGGGTGACGTTTGTCATCCTGATGGGGTCGATCGACCTGTCCATGGAGGGGACGGTCGCGGTCTGCGCGGTGCTGTTCGCGCTTGCGCTCAACGCGCTTGGCGGTTCGATTGCCGGGTGGGGGTGGGTGGCCATTCCGGGTGCGCTGCTGGTTGGCGCGGCACTGGGGGCAGTGAATGGCATGGTGCATGTCATGCTCAGGATTCCGTCCTTCATGGCCAGCCTTTCGCTGGGGTTTGTGGGGATCGGGCTGTCACTGCTGATTACGGGCGGCAACCGGATACTGATTGATGATCCGCTTTTCCGCTCCCTGCTGACGGTGCGGGTCTGGGGCTTTCCCCTCATGGCCTATGCAGCGCTGGGCTGCCTGCTGGTGGCGTGGTTCATTCAGGACCACACCACCATGGGGCGCAATTTCTATGCCGTGGGCGGGGCGGAGGATCTGGCGCGGGCATCCGGGCTGGATGTGGGGCGGCTGCGCATTATCGGCTTTGTGCTGGCGGGTGTGTTCTATGCGCTGGGCGCGATCTTCGCGGTGGCGCGGCTTGGCATTGCCGAGACCGAGACGGGCCGCAATTTCATGTTCATGTCCATCACCTCGGTCGTGGTGGGGGGAACCGCGCTGCGGGGCGGGGCCGGTGGCGTGTGGAACACGCTGGTGGGCGTGCTGATCGTGAATGTCATCGGCAACGGCATGGTCGTGATCGGGCTGGCTGACTACTTCCAGGACGGTGTTCTCGGGCTTCTGGTCATTGCCGCGGTCTATCTGTCCACCAACCGGCAGTCCCTCTCATTCGTAAAGTAGAATGTCATGTTCGAGCTGAAGAATGTCGAAAAGCGCTATATGGGCGTGCATGTGCTCAAGGGCGTGGATTTCCGTATTGATGATGGGGAGATCATCGGCCTGGTGGGGGAAAACGGCGCGGGCAAGTCCACCCTGATGAAGGTGATGTACGGCGCGGTCCAGCATGATGCCGGGAGCGTGCTGGTGGATGGCGCGGCCGTGAATTTCCGCAGCCCGCGTGATGCCATGAAGATGGGCGTGGGCATGGTGTACCAGGAACAGTCCCTGATCCCCAACCTTACGGTCATGGAAAACATCTTTCTGGGCTTTGAAAAACCCTTTGTCCGGTTCGGCGCGATCAGGTGGAAGAAGATGGCGCAGGCCGCGCGCAGGCAACTGGCCAAGGTGAAGCTGGACATTGACCCGGCCACCATTACATCGCACCTGACCTTCGCCCAGCGCCAGCTTGTGGAACTGGCCAAGGTCCTCGCGCTTGAAGAACGGGTGGAGGGCAGGCTTGTCATCCTGCTGGATGAGCCGACATCCGTCCTGTCGCGTGATGAGATCGACCTGCTGTTCAGCGTGGTGCGGGCGCTGCGCAGGCGGGCTTCGTTCATATTCGTCTCCCATCGGCTGGATGAAATCATTGACCTGTCCGACCGCATCTATGTGCTCAAGGACGGGTCGGTCGTGGATGTCCTTGACGCAAGGCACGCCGATATCGGCACCATCCAGAAGAAAATGGTCGGTCGCGACATCAACACCGAATATTACCGAGAGGACAGGCAGGCCCCGTATGATGAGGACAAGGTCCTGCTGGAACTCGACCATGTCAGGATTGCCGGGCGCGGTAACGATGTTTCCCTCAGGCTCCATGCGGGTGAGGTGCTTGCCCTTGTCGGGGTGGAGGGATCAGGCCGGGAGCCGATCCTGCGCACGATATTCGGCATGCTGAAACCCGAAAAGGGCACGCTGCGCATACGTGGCGAGCCGATGCGCGCCTTCAGCCCCGCGCGCAGTGTCGCCCATGGCGTGGGCTACGTGCCCCGGGAGCGCAAGGTCGAGGGGATCGCGAGCGGCATGAACGTGTTTGAGAACATGACCCTGTCGCAGATGCGGAACTATTCAAGGGGTGGTGTTCTCGATATCGGGGCCGAACGGGCGCTGGCGCGTGAATGGATCGGGAAGCTCTCCATCAAGGTGCCATCCGAATACGCGGATTGCGGCAACCTGTCAGGGGGCAACCAGCAGAAGGTCGTGCTGGCGAAATGGCGTAGCGGCGGCTCGGAAATCATTCTGCTCGACCACCCCACGCGTGGCCTCGACATCGGGGCGAAGGTGGATGTGTACGGCATGATCCGTGACATGTCCGCCGCGGGCGTGGGGATCATCCTGGTCGCGGATACGCTGGAAGAGGCCATTGGCCTCAGTCACACCATTGCTGTCATAAAAGACGGGGAAATCAGGAAATGGTTCAACTGTCAGCCGGGCGCAAAGCCGTCCCTTTACGATCTCATCCAGCACATGGTGTGAGTGGCGATCTGACCCTGACCGAACGGATGCGGCGTCATTTCCCGTGGATCACGCTGGTCAGCGTGCTGCTGGTGGTGGGGATGAAGGACATCAATTTCCTTGCCCCGGAAAATCTGGTCAATCTGGCGTCCGATTTCGTGCCGCTGCTCATCATGGCCGTGGGCATGACCTTTGTCATCTATATTGGCGGCATAGACCTGTCTTCCCAGTCCATCGCCAATATGGCGACCGTGCTGGCCACCATTTCCCTGCCGGCTCTTGGTGTCGGCGCGGGACTGCTGGTGATCGTGGCGGGCCTTGTGGCCGGCGCGGTGTCGGGCGTGGTGACGACGCGGCTGAAGGTGCCTTCCTTCATTTCCACGCTGGCCGTGGGCGGGATCGCACTATCTGTAGGGCAGTATGCATCGGGCCAGCAGGCGCTGCATATGGACATGGCGCAGCGGCTGCATGCCTTTGGCTGGCTGGTGGGGCAGACGGCGGGCATTCCGCATGCCCTTGTGCTGGCGCTTCTGATCGTCGCAGCCGCGTGGTTCATCCAGGTACGGATGGTGCCGGGGCGGACATTCAAGGCGATTGGCGCGGCCGAGCCTGCCGTTATTGCCTCGGGCATCCGTGCGGAGCGGTACAGGGTTCTTGCCTTTGCACTGTCCGGCATGTTCGCGGCTCTTGCGGGGCTGGTGTTTTCGGTCCGGCTGTCCGGCGGTTCCCCCACATTGGCGGAGGGGTTCCTGCTGCCCGCCATCGTGGCCGTTCTTGTGGGCGGCACGCCACTGACCGGCGGCGTGGGCGGTGTGCTGAATACCCTGATCGGGACCATGATCGTCGCAGTGGTGCGCGCCAGCATGATCTATTTCAGTATTCCGGCAACCGGCCAGCAGATTTTCTTCGGCGTGGTCCTGATCATCGCAATCGCGACAACAATAGACCGCTCAAAAATGCGGATCGTAAAATAATGGGAGAGGCATAATGGAAACCATGCAGGCCGCCGTGCTGGTCGCCCCCGGCCATTTCGAGGTCAGGGACGTGCCCATACCCGAAACCGGGCCTGATGACGTGCTGGTAAAGGTGGAGCGCTGCGGAATCTGCGGCACCGATGTCCATATATTCCAGGGGCATTACGTGGCGGACAGGCTGCCGCTCATCCCGGGGCATGAGTTCAGCGGAACGCTGGCGCGTCTGGGCGCGCGGGTTACGGGGCTGCAGGTGGGGCAGAGGGTGGTGGCGGACATCAATGTCGGCTGTGGCCACTGTTACTTCTGCCGCCGCAACGAGATCCTGAACTGTAGCGAGGTCAGCCAGATCGGCATCCATCGTGATGGCGGTTTTGCCCAGTATGTCCGTGTTCCCGCCCGGCAGATCATTCCTGCCCCGCAGGATACGGCAGCCGAGGTGCTGGCCCTGACCGAACCCGTGGCCTGCGTGGTCCGTGCGGCGCGCAAGGCGGGGGCCACCTTTGGCCAGTCCGTGGTGGTGCTGGGGGCAGGGCCGGTCGGTAACCTGCACATCCAGATGATGCGGCTGATCGGGGCGGCGCCGGTCATTGCCGTTGAACTCTCCCCCGAACGCGCGGACCTTGCGGCACGGGCGGGGGCGGATGTCGTCATTACCGATCCGGCGCAGATGACGGATGTCGTGAAAATGCATACGGGTGGCCGGGGCGCGGATATCGTGATTGAAAGCATCGGTTCACCCGCGCTGTACGCCCGCGCGTTTGACCTGATCCGGCCCGGTGGCCATGTCGCGGCCTTTGGTATTACCGGCCCCGATGACACTGTCCCGCTGAAGATACTGGACATGATCCTTAAGGAAAATTCGATAAAGGGGTCGGTGGCCGGGATGGGTCAGGACATGCATGACGCCCTGACCCTGCTGACACATGGCCGTTTTCAGGTGGACGCCTTTACACGCGCCATTGTACCGCTTGAGCGGATACAGCAGGCATTTGATACGTTGAAAGACAGACCTGAAATCCTGAAAGTCCAGATCGCGCCGCCTGCCTGAAAAACAGGAACGTAGTGACATAAAGCAGCAGGCCCGATGCCCGCCGGTGATGTATCCGGTATGGACGCTGGAGGTTTTCATGGCAGGTAAATGCCTTGTTACTTAGGGTGCGACAGGCTAACAGGAGGGGCATCGGGGCGTATATTCCGCCAGCCACTGCCAGCCCGGGCCCGTATCAGCCCAAGGAGAAACCATGCCAAAAGTGTCGAACACCACCAGACAGGCAGCGGCACAGGGCAGGAAGGCATCCGGCAGAAAACCCGTCGTGACGCATGCGCGCGATGCGGAGGCCACGCAGCGCCGCATCCTGCAGGCTGCCAGGCAGGAATTCGCCATGAACGGACTGGCTGGCGCGCGTGTTGATATCATAGCCGAAAAGGCCGAAGCCAATAAGCGCATGATCTACCATTATTTCGGTAGCAAGGAAGCACTGTTCGAACGTGTGCTGGAAGATGCCTATACGGATATATGCGTGGCCGAGCAGTCACTCAGGCTGAACCATCTGGACCCGAAAACAGCACTTGAAACGCTGGTCAGGTTCACATGGCAGTATTATCTGGACAATCCTGATTTCCTGACTTTGGTCAATAACGAGAACCTGCAGAAAGCCGTGCATCTCCACGGTTCCGAAGTCCTGCCCGTCATCAGCCGGAACCGGCTGGACATGATGGAGACCCTGCTGGCGCGCGGGGAAAAGGCGGGTGTGTTCCGGCCCGGCATTGACGCCATGCAACTGAACATAACGATTGCGGCCATCGGGTATTATTACATCACAAACCGTTTTACCGGCTCCATCATCTTTGAATGTGACTTCATGGAGCCCGAAATGCTGCGCAGGCGGCTTGAGTTCAATATTGAAACGGTTGTCAGAACGGTCTGTAAATAAACCTTTTATTCCCCCACAGGTTATATGGTCCACTGGTCAGGCCACATGTTGGTAACAGCCTGTGTGCCGGTCATTCACATGCGCGTGGGTCGGGTGCTGACAGGGCGATAGCGCTTGAGATCAGCCCGGCCCATACATATAAATAACCAGATAGTTATATGTGGTGAAAGAGGTTCGGTATGTCAAAAACAAGAAGCGCTGCCGCCGCCGCCGCGTTAATCGGGGATAATGCCGTCGTTGCCGTGAATTCCTCCAGCGGGCTGTGCTGCCCCGATGCGGTTCTGGCCGCCATTGGCGAGCGGTTCCGCACGGAAGGCGCGCCCCGCAATATCACGACAATCCACCCCATCGCCGCGGGCGACATGTTCGGGACCCGGGGGGTGGACCACCTTGCGCAACCGGGTCTGATTTCCCGTATTATCGGCGGGTCCTACCCTTCCGGCCCGTCATCGGCCGAGCCGCCGCTGATCCGCCAGATGCTGGGGCGTAATGAGATCGCGGCCTATAACGTGCCCAGCGGCATCATATTCGACATCCTGCGCGAAGGGGCGGCAATGCGCCCCGGCGTGCTGACAAAGGTGGGGCTGGATACATTTGTCGATCCTGCGCACGAAGGCTGCGCCATGAATGACGCCGCGCGTGAGAAACCGCTTGTCAGCCGGGTGGAATTCCAGGGCGAGGACTGGCTGTATTTTCCCGCCATCCAGCCCGATGTGGCCATTATCCGCGCCAGCACCGCCGATGAGCGCGGCAACCTGACATTCGAGCACGAAGGCGCCTATCTTGGTGCCATGGAACTGGCGCTGGCCGCCCATAACAGTGGCGGTATCGTGATTGCACAGGTCAAATACGTAGCCCAGTCCGGCACACTGCGCCCTCATGACGTGCGTGTGCCGGGTATTCTGGTGGATTATGTGGTTGAAGCCCCCAACCAGCTACAGACCACGGCCACCCCGTACGACCCCGCCATTTCGGGTGAGGTGTTCCGTCCGATCGACAGTTTTACGCTGCCGCCGTTTGATGCGGCCAAGGTCATGGCGCGGCGCGTGGCGCGCGAACTCAGGCCGGGATGGGCGGTGAACATAGGCTTTGGCATATCGGCCAATGTACCGCGTATCCTGCTGGAGGAAGGCCGCCATGGCGAGGTGACATGGGTGATCGAGCAGGGGGCTGTTGGCGGGATTCCGCTGCTTGATTTCAAATTCGGCTGTTCATCCAACGCCGAAGCCTTTGTCGCATCGCCCCACCAGTTCACCTATTTTCAGGCAGGCGGGTTTGATGTGTCGCTTCTCTCCTTCCTCCAGATCGCGGGCAACGGGTCGGTGAATGTCTCGAAACTGTCCGCGCGGCCGCATGTAACGGCGGGGTCGGGTGGGTTTGTCGATATTACGTCGCGTGCGCGCAGGATCGTCTTTTCGGGTTATTTCAACGCAGGCGCGAAATTCGACATCGTGGATGGTCGGCTGGTGATCGAGCGCGAGGGGCGGATTCCCAAGATCGTGGACGAGCTTGAACAGATTTCCTTCTCCGGCCCGCGCGCGGTCGCGCAGGGGCAGGAGGTGCTGTATGTGACGGAGCGCTGCGTCATGCAACTGACCCCGGACGGGCTGATGGTGACGGAAATCGCACCGGGCATTGACCTGCAGACGCAGGTGCTCGATCAGGCGCAGGCGAGCCTTCTGGTCTCGCCCACGCTGCGCCTGATGGATGCGGCCCTGTTCCAGCCCGATGGTAAAATCCCCACCCACGGCTCCCGCGTCGCGGCGTGAGGAATGGCACCTGTCCCATCCCGGCCATGACCGGGATGGGCGGATGCTTTGGCCGTGTCAGTCGGTCAGCCGCTGGATGCGACGGGCCTCGTGCATATGGGCGCGCAGGACCTCGTTCAGGCCGGACAGGCGGGGCACGCCATCTTCCACCAGGATTTTCCCGTTGACGATGGTCGTGCCCGCTACGGCGGGCGCGCAGCGCAGCCACGCCTCCACCGGGTCGGTCAGCGCACCGGCCAGCGCAACCTCCGACATTTTCCAGATCACCAGATCCGCGCAGGCACCCACGCGCAGGTGGCCCAGTTCATCTTCGCGGCCCAGACAGGCGGCGCCGCCCCGTGTCGCCATGTCCAGCGCATCGCGCGCGGACATGGAATGCGGGCCGTTCCTGAAGCGCCCAAGTAGCAGCGCCATGCGGGTTTCCAGCCACATGGAGGCATGATCGGTCGAGGCCGAACCATCACACCCCAGCCCCACGCGCATGCCACGGGCGCGCAGGTTCATCGCATCCGCCGCGCCGCCGCCAATCATCATGTTGGAACACGGGCATTGCGCGGTACATACGCCCGCATGGGCCAGACGGTCGATTTCACTGCTGGAGGGATAGATGTAATGGGCCACCCATGACCGGGGTGAGGCCCAGCCCACCCGCTCGAAATACTCGGTCGGGGTGCAGCCGTACACCTCGGCGCAGTAGGTGTCTTCCTCGGGGTCTTCCGCAAGGTGGGTGTGCAGGCGCAGGTCATGCCTGTCGGCCATGGCGGCGGATTCACGCATGATCCGTTCGGATACGCTGAACAGCGAGCACGGGGCCAGCGCCACACGGTCCATGGCACCGGGGGCGGGGTCGTGAAATTTGGTGACCAGCCGTTCGCTATCGGCCAGGATCGTATCCTCATCCTGTACGACGGAGGCGGGCGGCAGGCCCCCATCCTCGACCGAGCGGGTCATGGACCCACGCGTGGCATGGAAACGGAAGCCGATTTCATGCGCGGAGCGGAACTGTGCATCAATCAGGTTGGGTCTGGGGTGGACATACATATGGTCCATCGAGGTCGTGCACCCGCCCATAAGCAGTTCCACCATCGCGACAAAGGTGGAGAGATAGACGGATTCCTCATCCAGCCCGGCCCAGAGTGGGTACAGGCCCTGAAGCCATTCAAACAGCGTACCGTTGGTAACGGGCGCGTAGGAACGGGTCAGGTTCTGGTACATGTGGTGGTGGGCATTGATTAGCCCCGGCGTGACAAGCTGGCCACGCGCGTCAATGGCCCGGCTGGCTACGGGCGGGGTCTGGCCCCCGGCGCCGGTGGAATGGACACGCCCGTCCTTTATGGCGATCCAGCCGTTGGGAATTTCGTGGCCACGGTCAATATAGATGTAGGCATCGGTAATCAGGAGATCGACGGTCATGGACCTGCCTTCGTTCAATACCGGTTGCGAGATGGCTGCCATCTCGTCGCGATGAAGCCCTGTACCGGAGGTGCGAGGTCCGGATCGTCATCGTATGGGTATCGAACGGGCGTTGACTGCCCATGTCTATCATCGCCCGCACCCGGAATGCAACGATTCCGGTCGGGCTTGCCCTTAATGCCCGCCCGGCACGGGGCGGGCGGCATCAGGGTGCATGATCAGGCATTTTTCTCCCCACACTGCATGAGTGGTGCGCTCTTTTGTGACTGGACGGAGGCATGGTCGCTGCCTGTCACATAGTCCTGCAGTTCACGCGCTTCCTGTTCGGCATTTTCCGCGCGGAGTTTGACAACATCCCCGATGCTGACCACGCCCGCCAGCTTTCCATCCTCCACAACCGGTATGTGCCGGCTGCGGGAATAGGTCATGCGGCAGGAAAGATCATAGATACTGTCATCCGGCGTGGCGGTGGGAATGTCCGTGCGCATGATATCCCCGGCATGCAGGGTCGAGATGTCCGGGCCCTTTTGCGCCAGCGCGTTGACAATCATCTTTTCCGATACAAGGCCGACCAGCCTGCCATCGGGGTCAACAACGGGCGCACCGCCAATATTGTGCCGCGCAAGCGTATCGGCCACGGCAAGTACCGGGTCGTCCGCCTTTACGGTAATGACGTTGTTGCCCTTCTGGGCCAGGATATGAAAGACGCGTGAGGACATGGGAAAATCCTTTCCATGTTTCCGGGGCGTGTTCCCGACTTTTCCCGTCATTCAGCCGGGAAGGAACGGGTGGATGATACGGGCGGGAAACAGCCCCCCGATCACCACGATCATGGTCAGAACGATGACAAGCGTGGTCAGTTCCGGTTCCATGCGCCAGGCCGTTTTTGTGGCGGGCGTGGCAGGTGCCTTCATCATGACGCGGATGATGTTCAGGTAATAGTACAGCCCCATGATGCTGCCGGTTACCAGTGCACCCAGCAGCAGGTCACGCTGGCGTGCGACACCGGTGGCCGCGACCCCGAATTTTGCAAAAAAACCGATACCGGGCGGAATCCCCGCAAGTGAAAGCAGCATGAGCGACATGGCCGTGGCCATAAAGGGACGTGTAAAGAACAGCCCGCCCCACTGCGTAATGGCCGCCCCATTGGGGGACAGGGACGGGGAACACGCGCACATGACGGCGAACACACCCAGCGTACTGACCGTATAGGCCACCAGATAGACCGTGATGACGCCGGGTTGCAGTGGACCGGGGGAGAGGAAGGCAATCAATAGATAACCCACATGCGCAATGGATGAGCACGCCATGAGCCGTGTGAGGCTGCTCTGGCGCAGCGCCAGCAGGTTGCCCCCCAGAATGGTCAGGATGATGACCGCGTACAGCATGCCGTTGAGGGCAGGGGGCAGGGACCCGGTCCCGAAATACCGCACGAATGTGGAAAATATCGCGATTTTCGAGACCACGGCAATGAAGGCGGCCACGGGAAGCGGCGCGCCCTCCATCACGTCAGGCAGCCACATATGGAATGGAACGACCGAAAGTTTGAAGAACATGCCGACAAGGATCATGACCGTCGCAACCATCGCCATGGCGGGCGGCATGCCGTCGGCCGGTATGGGTGGTGCAAACCGCAACGACCCGGTCAGGGCATAGGCCAGCCCCATGCCAAAAAGCAGCACGGCGGAGGACAGGCCCGAAAGGATGAGGTATTTCATCGCCGCCTCACAGCCGCGCATGAAGTGGCGATGATTGAACGCCACCAGCCCCATAAGGGAAATGCCCACTATTTCCAGCCCCAGGAAAAAGGGCACATAACTGGCGCTGAACACCATGGCGGTCGCGCCCAGCGTGCCCAGCAGCAAAAGCAGGGGATATTCCTCCGCCGGGCGCGCGCCATCATCCGTCAGGTCACGCCATGACATGAGCAGGATGCAGGCGGAGGAGAATAGGACCAGCATGGCCGTGAAGGCTGTCCAGTGGTCCTGAATGAACAGCCCCATGCTGCCATCAGGCACTGTTCCGGTATGGTGCGTCACCATGCCCAGTGCCACCAGTTCGGTCACAAGCCCGATGGACAGCCCGCGCACGACTGACCGCCGCCACGCCATGCCTGCCAGCATGAGCATGATTCCTGCGGAAAGCACCAGCAGGGGCGAGGGAAGGAAGGTATCATGCAGGGTCATGATGCGTGCCCCTCCCGACCCGCTGCCGTCGTGGGGAAAGGGGAGGAAGGCGCGGAAAATGTCATGAAAGGCTGTGGGTACAGGCCAAGCACGACCAGAAAGGCCATGATACAGCCCAAAGCCATCATCTGCCGGGCCGGAAAATCCGCCATCGGCTGGAGGCTGCCCCCTTGCGGGGCAAGAAAAATGCTGTTGACCAGGCGCAGCGCATAGATGGCCGAAAGCACCAGCCCCACCGATGCCAGCACCGCAACGGGGGGGCTGACATGCCACGTTGCCAGCAGGACCAGGAATTCACCGGCGAAATTCCCCAGCCCCGGCATGCCGAGTGAGGCCACGGCAAAGAACACGCCCGCGCTGGACAGGCGCGGCATGGCGGCCCACAATCCGCCAATGCGGCGCATGTCGCGCGTGTGCATGCGTTCCTCGATGGAACCCGCGACCAGAAAGAGCGCGCCCGTACTCAGCCCGTGCGCCAGCATTTGCACGATCGCCCCCTCCATGCCCATCGGGGAGCTGGAAAAGATGCCCAGCAGCACAAACCCCATATGGCTGATGCTGCCATAGGCAATCAGGCGTTTGACATCATCCTGCGAACACGACAGCCACGCCCCGTAAAGGATACCGGCCACGCCAAGCCCCATGGCCAGCGGGGCGAAGCGGGCGGCCGCATCGGGAAAGAGCATGACATTGAACCGGATCATGCCGTAGCCGCCGGTCTTGAGCAGGATGCCCGCCAGCAGCACGCTCGCCGCCGTGGGGGCCTGCGTATGGGCATCTGGTAGCCAGACATGAACCGGCACGACCGGGAGCTTGACGGCAAAGGCGGCGAAGAACCCTAGCATGAGCAGCATGGACACCGTTGGGGATAGTGGTGTGGCCGCCAGCGCAAAATAGTCGAATGTCAGCACCCCATCCGCCCGGTAGTGCATCATGACCAGCCCGAGGATGGAGAGCAGCATGAGCAGCCCGCCACCCTGCGTGAACAGGAAGAATTTCAGCGCTGCGCGCTGCCTGTCCTCATGCCCCCATACGGCAATCAGGACGAACATCGGCACCAGCATCAGTTCCCAGAAAAAGAAGAACAGGAACAGGTCGGTGGCAAGGAACGTGCCGATAACACCCGCAAGGGTCGCAAGCAGGAGGAAATGGAACACCCCCCCATTGGCCATGACCTGACGTGTCGCAAGGAACAGGCACGCAAGACACAGGATAAGGGACAGCCAGATCAGTGCGAGCGAAAGCCCATCCATATCAAGCCTGACCGCAATACCCATGGTCGGAACCCATGGCATGGAAAAATGCGCCATCCATGGCTCCGCATGGGCCGGGTGGCGCAGGGTCGCGACCAGCAGCACCAGGGTTTCCAGCACCAGTGTCATAAGTGCGATGCGCCACGGCGCATCATGCACACGCAGCGCCGCCGCCATGCGGGAGCGGCCAGCCAGCCATGCCACGCCCCCGCCCGCAATGGGCAGCAGCACAAGCGCGGGAAGCGGGTTCATGACAGCATCACCACGGCAAGTGCCACGCACAGCCCGCCAGCAACCCAGCCCGCGTACCATCGCACCCGGCCATTCTGCATCCATCCCAGCAGCAGGCTGCCTTCTGCCGTCATTATGGCCGTGCGGCGGGCCACGGTGTCGAGAATGTCCTTTCTGGTTTTTGCAAGCGCGATGCTGGCGCTACGGGTCAGCCAGCCTGCCTGCGCAACCAGGCGGTCAGGCACGTCACGTCGCGTAAGCCAGACCAGCAGGCGCAGCGGTTGTACGAAAATATGGTCATACAGCACGTCCATGCCGTGTCCGGGCCGGGCGAGGCGGATAATGGCGGCCTGCTGCGGCATTTCGCGCATGACGGCGGGCGTGCGGCCCCACAGCACCCATGCCACGGCCAGACCGGCAAGGGGCACGATCGCGCCTGCCAGCACGGTCCATCCGGGTTCGTGCATGGGTGATGGATGGCCGGAGGGGGAAAGGAGGGCCGTAAACAGGTGAACGGGCGCAATTACATCCGGCATTTCAATGATCCCCCCGAACAGGGCGAGGAAGGTAAGACAGGCAAGTGGCACAGCCATGAGGCGCGGCGTCCCGCCGCTAACCGCGCCCTTTCCTTCCCCCGCAAAGACAATGAACACGCAGCGGAAAATATAGAGCGCGGTCAGGAAGGCCCCCAGCAATCCCGTCGCCCACAGGACGTGCGCGGACAGGGGCGTCATGAAGCGGCTGCCCCATACACCGGCAAGGATCATTTCCTTGCTGTAGAACCCGGCCGTCACCACCGGCAGACCCGCTAGCGCGGACGCCCCGGCCACAAAGGCCACGCCCAGCCCCGGCATGGTACGGCGCAGCCCCCCCATGCGGAAAATATCCTGTTCATGACCAAGGCGCATGATGATGGCGCCCGCCGCAAGGAAGAGCAGTGCCTTGAAGCAGGCATGTGTCATCAGGTGGAAAAGGGCCGCCTGCCACGCGCCGCACCCCAGCGCGAGAAACATGTAGCCAAGCTGACTGATGGTGGACCATGCAAGAATACGCTTGAGGTCGGATTGCACCAGCGCCGTGCACGCCGCCACAAGGAGCGTGAGCGCCCCGGTCACGGCCATGACCGCCATGACGACGGGGGCCGCAGCAAACAGCACATGCAGCCGCGCAATCAGGTAAATCCCCGCCGTAACCATGGTGGCGGCATGGATCAGTGCGGATGTGGGTGTCGGCCCGGCCATGGCGTCGGGCAACCATGTCTGGAACGGGATCTGGGCCGATTTGGCCAGCGCCCCCACCAGCACGAACGATGCTGCCGCAATAAGGGTAAATGAGGGCACAAGACCCGCCATGGTGGCCGCCAGAATGGGTTCGATCCGGAGTGACCCGGCTTGCGTGGCCAGCAGCAGCAGGCCGCACAGCAGGGCGGTATCCCCGATACGGGTCATGAAAAACGCCTTGCGCGCGGCGGCGGTATTGGCCGGGTCGTCATGCCAGAACCCGATGAGCAGGTAGGAACACAGGCCCACCCCCTCCCACCCGATGAACAGGCACAGCAGGTCCGATGCCAGCACCAGCACGAGCATCGCGGCCACGAACAGCGTCATGCAGCCAAAAAAGCGCGCAATACCCGGATCATCCGCCATGTAACGTGCGGCATAGACATGGATCAGCAGGCCAACGACCGTGACCACAAGGATCATGACCATGGAAATCCGGTCCAGCGTGAAGACAATATCCGCTGAAAAACCGGATACACGCACCCATTCCCACAGTTGAGCATGCACTACGCCCCCCGGCGGCCCGGCCAGAAGCCCGGTTGCCAGCATGATGGCGGAAAGGGCGGCAAGCCCCACGCCACCACATGCCACTCCCCCCACGGCCCGCGCGGACAGGCGCCCGGCAGACAGGAACACGATGATGGATGCCGCAAGCGGGCACAGGACCGCCAAGGGGAGCAGGAGGGACATCATGCGCCTATCCCCGCAACAGGTTGCCGGTATCGGCATCAAGCGTGGGGCGGCCTTGTGCATGCAGGCAGAGTATGATGGCCAGCCCGACCGATGTTTCCACGGCAGCCAGCGCCAGGATCATGAGGAACATCACCTGCCCCGATGCATCATGCCAGCGCGCACCGGCAGCGACGAACAGTACGGCGGAAGCATTGAGCATGACGTCGAGCGACATCAGCATGAACACAAGGTTACGTCGCACCAGCATCCCGGCCAGCCCCACTGAAAAGAGCATGCTGGTGAAAAGCAGGCTTTCATTAAGGGAAAGGACAGGCATGTCAGCGGTCCTCCACGCGGTTGCGCCCGATGTGCAAAGCCGAGATCAGGCCAGCAAGAAGCAGGAATGACGCCAGTTCGACCATCAGCACGTAGTGCCCGAACAGGCCTAGCCCCACATCACGTGCCGTAAGCGGGGCAAGGGGCCACGCATGGCCGGAAAAGGGCGTGGCGGCATAAAGGAGTTCGCCGCACAGCAGGCCGGCAAGCACACCCGGCCCCGCCCATGCGCGCGGCCTGAGCCATTCCCCCTCCCGCGCGGCATCAGGCTGGCCGCTGTTGAGCATCATGACCACGAACACGAACAGCACCATGATGGCGCCCGCGTAGATGATGATTTCCAGCATCGCCGCGAACGCAGCCCCCAGCAGGGCCAGCACCATCGCCACGGCCAGCAGGGTCACGACCAGATAGAGCACGGCATGCACGGCCACCCGCCGCGTGATGACCATGATGGCCCCCACGAATGCGATACCGGCGGAAAGGAGGGCCAGGGCATGCATGGCGCGTCACGGCAGCAGGGAATGGATGTCAACCGGCGGGCGCTCACGTTCGGATGCGCCACGGTCCTTGCCGGGGATGGGAATTCCGCTGACATGGTAGAAGCTGTAATCTGGATATTTCCCGGTACCGCTGATCAGCAGGTCTTCCTTTTCATATACAAGGTTGGGGCGCGAATATTCGCTCATCTCGAAATCGGGCGTGAGCTGGATGGCGTAGGTGGGGCAGGCTTCCTCGCAGAACCCGCAGAAGATGCAGCGTGAGAAATTGATCCGGAAATATTGCGGATACCACCGGCCATCGGCCTCGACTTTCTGCAGGCTTATGCAGTCCACCGGGCAGGCGACGGCGCACAGGTTGCACGCCACACAGCGTTCCGCCCCGTCGGGATCGCGTGACAGGATGATCCGCCCCCGGTAACGCGGGGGCAGATAGGGCTGCTGCTCGGGGTACTGCACCGTCGCGCGCCGGTAAAAGGCGTGGCGGAAGGTCAGGAACAGGGTGCGCAGTGTATCAAGCATGGGATATGCCTTTGTACGGGGGCGCTAGGGAGTAGTGGCACGCAGCATCATGATGGTGCCCGTCGCCATGACATTGAGCAGCGAGAGCGGCAGCAGGATCTTCCAGCCCAGCGCCATCAACTGGTCGTAACGCGGGCGGGGCAGGGCCGCGCGCAGCAGGATGAAAAACATCACCATGCCGCAGGTCTTGAGCGTGAACCACACGGCGGCGGGCAGTACCGGCCCTAGCCCGCCACCAAGGTAAAGCGTGGTGACAAGGGCGGAGACCAGAATGATCCCGGCATATTCGGCAATGAAGAACATGCCGAATTTCAGGCCAGAATATTCGGTGTGAAAGCCCGCCCCCAGCTCGTTCTCACCCTCGGGCAGGTCAAAGGGAAGCCGGTGCGTCTCCGCAATGCCCGCCAGCATGAACACGCAAAAGCCGAGACATTGCGGGATGACGAACCATACACGCCCCTGTGCCGCCACGATGTCACGCAGGCTGAACGAACCGGCGGCCATGACCACGCCCAGCAGGGAAACCCCCATGAACACTTCATAGCTGATCATCTGTGCCGCAGCCCGCATGCCGCCCAGCAGTGCGTATTTGCTGTTGGACGCCCAGCCCGCAAGCACAACGGCGTAAACCCCCAGCCCCATCATGGCCAGGATGAACAGCAGCCCGACATTCATCCCGCCCGCAATGCCCCCCATGGCGGTGAAGGGTATGACGGCAAAGGACAGCAGCACCGTCATCATGCCGATGGCGGGGGCGAGGACGAACACGCCCCTGTCGGCAAACGGGGGCACCCAGTCCTGTTTGAACAATAGCTTGACCCCGTCCGCCACGGCCTGGAACACACCGCCCGGCCCCACGCGGTTGGGGCCATAACGGTCCTGCCATAAGCCAAGCAGCCGCCGCTCCACCCATGTCAGCATGGTAGCAAGCCCGAGGACCGCAAGCGGTGTCAGAACCGGAAGGGAGAGGCGCATCATGACCCACCTCCCGCACCATCCGCCATGTCCAGACGCGCCCGGCAGGGGAAATGGAAGGCGCGCGCGACCATGTGGGCCGGGCACAGCACGATGCCCGTGGGCAGTCCGACCATTGGCGCAACAGGCAGGACATGCGGCCCGTCTTCCAGATGGAGTGTCATGTGGGTGGGAAGCCCGGGCCCTGCGGGGACCCGCAGGGTGGGGGCATCGGCACGGGCTGCGACGGGGGGCGAGAGCATGCTCAGTTCCTCGCTGCCGAACAGGCGTGTCTCGGGCAGGACAAGGACGCTGCCCTCCGATGGGGCAGACGGGGGCGGGATGTCGGTGCTGTAGGGATGGGGCGCATCCGGGGTATCGCGCCCTCCGCCCCCCGTGAACAGCCGGACACCGGATTTACCCCCACGCATTTCCCCCCCGATCTCGTTCTGGAAGCGGTTGAGCGCCTGCACCGAGTTCCATGGGGATACCTGATAGCCCGGCACCAGTGGCGCGGGCATGTCCGGGGTGTAGGCTCCTTCCATGGAACTGCTGAAAGGGGTGTCGGGGCTGGCGGGGGGCGGCTGGTCATGCACGCTTATGTAGGAGCGGATAACGGTGCGCCCGCTGGCGCGGTAGGTCTGGCTGCGCAATTTCTGGCCATCCAGCCGGTAATCGGCATGGGGGGCCGCGTCCGTGATGGCGGCAAGGGCAGGGAACGCGCGGGCCAGTGCGGTGATGACATCATCCAGATTCCGCCACGTTGTCAGCCCCGCCGGGTGGGATTGCGCCGTGTTGCGTGCCAGTTCCTGCATCCACCGCCAGCCTGCCTGTATGGGGGCGGCAGGAAAAACCGCCTGGAAAAAGCGTTGCGCCCGGCCTTCGTGGCTGACCAGCGTGCCGCTACATTCGCTGAACGCGGCGGCAGGCAACACAAGCTCCGCATGTTGGCAAAGCGGTGTCAGCGTGTGGTCCACAACGACGATATTGGGCACACAGGCCACAAGTTCTGCCACCATTGCGGCGGACAGGTGACGGGTCAGGTCATTTTCCACAATGATAAGGGTGGCGATATCCCCATTTCTTGCCCGCTCCAGCACGGCCTCAAGCGGCAGGCCGCCAAGCATGGCCAGCCCCATGCTGTTACACTCCGGCATGACCAGCGACAGCCCGGCAACTTGCCCACGCCGCGCAAGGGCTGCGGCGATACTGGCCGCGGCATGCATAAGCGCGGGCGCGCCATACTGCATGCCTGATACGATAACCGGCTTCTGTGCGGCCATGAGCGTGGCGGCAATATGTTCCGCCAGTCGGGTATCTTCGTCCCCCAGTGCGGCAACGGCGGGGGCGGACGGGTCAATCAGGTGTGCGATGGCAAAGCCAAGGCGTGCAATGTCGTCAGGTGCGCCGCGATGGGGCCGGGCCGCGACATCATCCAGATCGGTCGGGGCAGGCGTGAGTACATATAGCCCTGTGGGACATTCACTCCCCAGCGTGCGTACGGCGGCGTCCATCCAGCGCGGCACCTTGGCGGCATCCGCCGCGTGAAAGGACGCCTGCCGGACTGACTGGCGCAGGGCAAGGCCAAGCCGGGGGGCGGTGGTGCATACATCTTCGCCCAGTACCAGTGCGGCGTCAGCACTTTCCATGTCATGCACGGTGGGAACAGGGCCGGGGTGCCCGCGCAATAGGGTATGGGCCAGTTCCGCGCAGGCCTGTTCATGTTGTGTAAGGCCGGTGCAAAAATGCTGCGGCCCGACAAGCGTGTGCAAGCCGAAGCAGGTTTCCAGCGCGGCGCGGGGGGAGGCAATGCCCACAACCGGTCCCTCCACCGCCATATCTGCGAACCGTGCCAGCGCGTCGGCCACGGGTACGGGAACGTACTGGCCCGCAATGGCGCGCATGGCCGTGCGGATGCGCGTGGTGGCATTGACAAAGCCATGCCCGAACCGCCCCCGGTCACACAGGACGTAGCGGTTTACATCGGCATTGTAGCGGTTAAGGACACGGCGCAGGGTTTCCTCACGCGCATTGACAATGGTGTTGCACCCCACCGCGCAATGCACGCAGACGGAGGGCGCGCCGCGCATGTCCCATTTGCGGGTATAGACACTGGAAGAGGGCTTGTCGGTAAACACGCCGGTCGGGCAGATTTCGACCAGATTACCGCTGAAGGCATTCTGCAGCGTTCCATCCGCCGCACGCCCGAAATACACATTGTCATGCGATGCGAAGGCCGCCAGGTCGTCCCCGCCCGCATAGTCACGGTAGAACCGCACGCAGCGATAGCAGGCGATGCAGCGGTTCATTTCGTGTTTGACGAACGGGCCAAGGTTCTGGTTGCGGTGGGTGCGTTTGGTAAAACGGTAGCGGCGGATGTTGTGGCCGGTCATTACCGTCATGTCCTGCAGGTGGCATTCGCCCCCTTCCTCACAGACCGGGCAGTCATGTGGGTGGTTGACCATCATCCATTCGATCACGTCCGCGCGGAACGCCCGGGCCTCCTCATCCGCAATGGAGACGATGGCGCCATCACTGGCCGGGGTCATGCAGGCCATCACGATGCGGCCCGTCGTGTCATCAGGGCCACTGAACTGCCGGATCGCGCACTGGCGGCACGCCCCGACGGAGCCGAGTTCGGGATGCCAGCAGAAATAGGGCAGGTCCGCGCCCGCTTCCAGACAGGCCTGCAGCAGGTTGAGGCCGGGGCGGGTGGGGCAGTCCCTTCCATCAATGCGGATGCTGGTCATGATCGTATCTCCCCGGCCGACATTCAGGCGGCGTGACGCAGCGGGCAGCGGCCCTGGGTGATGTGGGCCGCGAAATCCTGCGCAAAAAGTTTCAGCCCGCTGGCCAGCGGCGCCATGGCGCCTGGGGCATGCGCGCAGAAGGTGCGCCCCGGCAGGCCCAGCATGCGGGTGTGGCGGACAAGCTGGTCAATGTCCTCCTCCAGCCCCGTGCCTGCCTCGATCGCGTTCAGCAGGCGCTCGACCCATGGCAGCCCGTCCCGGCAGGGGGTGCACCACCCGCAGGACTCCTGCGCGAAGAAATGTTCCAGATTGGCGATCATGCCCACGGGGCAGGTCCGGTCATCCATGACAATGGCCATGCCGGTCCCAAGGCGGCTGCCGGCTTTTTCCATCGCGCCGTAATCCATCGGTACATCCAGCGCGCTCGTGTCCACAAACGCGGTGGAGGCCCCGCCCGGCAGCAGCGCGCGCAGCCTGTAGCCGGGGCGCATGCCACCGGCCTGCTCCTCAATGATCTGGCGCAGCGGCGTGCCCATGGGCATCTCCCATGCGCCGGGGCGCACGACCCGGCCGCTTACGCCATAGATCTTGGTGCCGCCGTCCTCCCCCCGGCCCAGCGCAAGGAACCATTCCGGCCCGTTGGCAAGGATGTGGGGCAGATTGCACAGTGTCTCGACATTGTTCACAACGCTGGGCGCGCCCCACAGCCCGCCGGTCTGGGGAAAGGGGGGTTTGCTGCGCGGTGTGGCGCGACGTCCCTCCAGCGCGGTCAGCAGGGCGGTTTCCTCCCCACATATGTAGCGCCCGGCGCTGGAATGGACGTGGATGTCGAAACTGAAATCCGTGCCCAGAATATGTTCCCCCAGCCAGCCCCGCTGCCGGGCCTCGGTTATGGCGTCCTGCAGGCGTGTGCAGGCCAGATGGTATTCCCCGCGCAGGAAAATCACGCCATGCCCGGCCTGCACGGCGTAGGCGGCCACGATCATCCCCTCGACAAGCTGGAGGGGATTGCCCTCCATGAGCCATCGGTCCTTGAAGGTGCCCGGCTCCATTTCATCGGCATTGGCGATGAGGTATTTGCGCCGTGCGGATGCGGGTTCACGCGGCACGAAACTCCACTTCTGCCCGGTGCCGAAGCCAGCCCCGCCCCGCCCGCGCAGTCTGGAGCGGGTCACGATGTCAATGACCTCCGCCGGGGTCATGGCCGTCAGCACCCTGCGTGCGGCCTGCCAGCCACCGGCGCGTTCATAGGCCGTGCAGTCCGGTGGCCCGGCGGCGGGATCGATCATGGCGGTCAGCGGGCGTTCGGCGGGCGACATCAGGGCTGCTCCTTCAGGGCCGCGACCAGCCGGTCGAGGGTCGGGATGTCCACATCGCCATGCAGCGTGTCATCGACCAGCATGGCTGGCGCATGATCGCAATGCCCGATGCATACCGTGGGCAGGAGCGTGATGGCGTCATCCGCCGTGGTTTCACCCGGTTTCACGCCCAGCGTCCGGCACAGATGGGCGCAGAGCCGTTCACGCCCCATGATCCAGCACGAAACGCTGTCACACAGCATGATGACATGCCGCCCCACCGGCCTGCGGAACAGCAGGTTGAAATAGGTGGCGACGCCATCCAGGTCATCGGCCGACATGCCAAGCAGTTCCGCCACCTCGCGCAGGTGCGGCGTGCTGATCCACCTGAAATGCGCCTGCACCAGCCGCAGGGCGGCAACGGCCGCGCCGCGCGGGTGAAGCTCCGCCGCCGCAAGGGCCAGTATCTCCGCACGCACGGTGGCGGGCAGGGGGGGATCAGCGGTCAACATCGGCCATCACGAAGTCTATGCTGCCCAGAATGGCGATCAGGTCGGCAATCATGACGCCACGGCTGAGCAACGGTATCATCTGCAGATGGGCGAAGGAGGGCGTGCGGATACGGGTGCGGTAGGATGTCGTGCCCCCGTCGCTGACCAGGGTGTAGCTGTTCAGCCCTTTCGTCGCTTCAATGCAGCAGCGTGCTTCCCCCGCCGGAATGACCGGCCCCCAGCTTACGCCGAGGAAGTGGTGGATCAGGGTTTCTATGTCATGCATCGTCCGGGGTTTGGGCGGGGGGCATGTCAGGGGGTGTTCGGCCTTGATGGGGCCTGCGGGCATGTTGTCCACGCACTGGCGCAGGATGCGCAGGCTCTGGCGGATCTCGGCTACATGCACCGCCACGCGGTCGAAGCAGTCACCATTGGCGGCGGTGGGAATGTCGAATTCAAGCTGGTCGTAACAGGCATAGGGCGCGTGGCGGCGGTAATCCCACGCCAGCCCGGTGGCGCGCAGCCCCGGCCCGGTCACGCCCCATTCCACGGCCTCGGCGGTGGTGTAGGCGCCCACGCCCTGCGTGCGGGCACGAAAGATCGGGTTGCGCATGACCATGGCGTCATATTCATCCAGCCGTTTGGGCAGGTCATTGATGAACGCGCGCACCAGCCCGTCCCACCCGGCAGGCAGGTCCATGGCGACACCGCCGATACGGAACCATGCCGGGTGCATGCGAAAGCCGCATATCGCCTCGATGATGCCGAATACGCGCTCACGGTCCGTAAACATGTAGAATACGGGAGAGAGCTGCCCCACATCCTGCGCCATCGTGCCGTAGAACACGAGGTGGCTGGCAATGCGGAACAGTTCCGCCAGCATGACGCGGATCATCTGCGCGCGTGGCGGCACGGTTATGCCCGCCAGTGTCTCGACCGCCATGACGTAGGGAAAGTTGTTCATGACCCCGCCCAGGTAGTCCACCCGGTCGGTATAGGGGATGTAGGTGTGCCATGACTGGCGTTCGCCCATCTTTTCCGCGCCGCGATGGTGAAAGCCGATGTCGGGCACGGCATCGACAATCCGTTCCCCCTCCAGTTGCAGCACGATGCGGAAGACCCCGTGCACGCTGGGATGGTTGGGGCCGAGGTTGAGGAACATGAAATCACTATGCGCGCTGTGCCGCTTCATGCCCCACCGGGCGGGATCGAAGCGCAGGGCGTGCTGCTCGTGCATTTCCTCATCTTCGGTCAGGCTGTAGGGCGGCATTTCCGTGGCGCGGGCGTGATGGTCCTTGCGCAGGGGGTGGCCCGTCCATGTGGGCGGCGTAAGGATGCGGCGCAGGAAGGGATGGTTGTCAAAACGGATGCCGAACAGGTCCCATACCTCGCGCTCGTACCAGTTGGCGTTGGGCCACAGGTCACTGATGGTGGGCAGGCCGGGGCTGGCTGCGCCCAGTGGCACCTTGATGCGTAATTCATCCGCGCGGGAGGTGAGGGAGAGCAGGTGATAGACTACGGTAAAGGCAGCCTGCGGCTGTCCTTCCCGATGGGTGCGGCCGCGTTCGTCTATTGCGGTCAGGTCAAACAGCATGAGCGTGGTGCTGGCGTCCTCCTTCAGCGCGGCAAGCGTGGGGCGGAGGTCGGTTGCGGCAATCCAGATGGTGCATACGCCATCCCGCGTGGGCTGGGTCGCCAGTATGCCCGGGGGCGCAAGGCGTGTGGAAATCCAGTCCGGCAGGCTTTGGGTCTGCTCACGCCTGCGTGCGGGGGAAAGGGTCGTGGCCATGGCTGTCAGACCCCATCTGGTGAACGAAGGTCACGCACACCCTGGCGTTGCGCCCGTTTCGCATCGCGCAGGCTGGGGGGCGTGACGGGTTCCACACCCTGTTCACCCACCATCCAGCTCAGCGGGCGGCGCTGTGTGCCGATGGCGTTCTGGAGCAGCATGAGCCCTTCCAGCAGGGCTTCGGGCCGGGGCGGGCAGCCGGGCACATACACATCAACCGGCAGGAAGCTGTCCACGCCCTGCACCACGCTGTAAATGTCGTACATGCCCCCGGAATTGGCGCACGACCCCATGGAGATCACCCATCTGGGTTCCAGCATCTGGTCGTACAGATGCTGGATGACCGGGGCCATCTTGACGAACACGGTGCCCGAGATGACGATCAGGTCGGCCTCACGCGGGGTGGCGCGCAGGACTTCGGAACCGAAGCGCGCGATGTCAAACCGGCTGGTAAAGGCGGTCGCCATTTCCACATAACAGCACGACAGGCCGAAATTTAGCGGCCAGACGGAGTTGCTGCGCCCCCATGCCACGAAATCCTGCAGGCGCCCCATGACAAGGTTGCGCCGTATGGTCTCGGTAAAGCTGGGGCGCTCCTGCCCTGTCTGAGCGGCGGTGGGGGATGAGAGGGACCATCTCATGGCGCAGGAACCTTTCCATCACCATCGGGGGTGCGAAACCGTGGGCGTGGCCCCCAGTCCAGCGCGCCCGCCCGCCACAGATAGGCGAGCGGAATGGCAAGGAAGGCAATAAAGGCCATGGCCGCGCCGTAACCGATCCATCCCACCTCGGTAACAACGGTGCCCCATGTAAATAGAAATGCGGTTTCAACATCAAATATGACGAAGAACATGGCGACCAGATAATACTGGGCGGGCAGGCGCAGATATGCCGAGCCGGTGGGAATGATACCGGATTCAAAAGGCGTGGAGAGTGACGGCCCGCCAGCAGACTCCCTCCGCCGGGTTCCGGTCAGTGCGGATAGCCCGAGCATGCAGGCAAGAAGCACGCCTATGGCTGCGGCATAGATGAACACGGACCAGATATCGGAAGCGTTTTCCATGACGGAGCCTTCCATTTTCATTTATTATGAACGTGAATACACGGCGTAATACTGGTGCGTGTTTATGTATGGGCAGCGGCAGTCGCGTCGTGCATTGCAGCTTCGTGCCGGACGCCATCAGGGCATAGATGCCTGAAAAAACACTGTTGATCGCTATACGCCCCGCCGGAAAGGAAGTTCCGGCAGGAAGGCGCAGGGGCTTCTTTTTTGATCCAGCGCCAGTGGAGCAGGCGGGAGAGGATTATGGATATTGGGGCAGAGCAGGGGATGCAGTAATCCGTGCGGCAGATAAGGTATCCACAGCTATGCTGGTATGTTCTGGGAGAATGGCAGCAGGAAGAAAATAGTCGAGACCAGTAACCGATGGTCCGGACATGGCGCAGTCAGAAACATGCATTAAACATACAACATATATGTTATTTATGTTAATGGTTTACGGATTTATAGAGATATCGTAAATAAGCGCCCGGCTTATTTTGATGGTATTTAAAATGAAATATCTGTTCGTCATTCTCGGTGTTTTTCTTGCCTGTGGTACGGCGCATGCTGCCCCGCAGGTTTTTGATGGGCATTTTGACGGGGGGGACGGCCATCTGACCCTGAACGAACGTACGGCCTCGCTTGCCATGGATAAATCGTCCTGCGCGGAAGAAATAACCGATGTCCGCTATGTGAAACGGGGAAATATTGTCGTACTCCTGAAGCCATCGGACGATACGGATGCCAGTTGCCACATGATACTGACCGTCAGGGGCAATACCATTATCAGCAGTTATGAAACAAAATGCATGTCCCAGCAGAGCAATAGCTGCGACTTCAACATTACATTCCACTGACAGGCATGGCACCGGGCCAGGCGGATACGCGCAGGGTTGGTGCCTGAATACCATCTGACCATAACGTCAGGATTCGCGGGCTGATCCGACCGGTCAGCCTGCGTGATGCTGTCATGCAATTACAGCATGCAGGTCCGGATATATTTACCATTGCCTGATAATAGTAAAAATATGGTGTTTTATAAAAATCGCTCCTGATCTTACGGGAACATGGGCGGGGGAATTTCCGTGCTGCTGAAGGGTTCGACAAAAGTCATATTGTCGATAACAGAGACAACCCCCGGCACATTTTCCGCCACGACACGTGCCGCCGCGCGCAGACGGTCATCCGTAAGCGTACCATTCAGTTCCACAACGCCGTTCCGAACATCAACATTGATAAAGTTGCCGCCCGCCCATTTGTGCTGATTGCGGTATTCTTCCAGAATTGCTTTTTTAATGATGTCATCAGATACGGTTCCGGCTTCCTCCCTTATGGCAGGCAGCAGGGCGCGCAGTATGTCTGCGCGCGAGATTATACCCAGCAGTTGTTCATTCCTGACCACAGGCAGGCGTTTCACATGGTGGCGGATCATCAGGTCAACGGCATCCTGCAATGATGCATCGGGTGGGATCGAGACGGGCTCATGCGACATGATCTCCCCAACCTTTCGCCCATGTGTATGGACGTAATCGCTGGCGAGCTTCCCTGATGAGCGGAGAAGGCTTTGCAGCCAGGATGTCTTCTCTTCAGTTCCCAGCTCATTGCGGCGCAGCAGGTCACCTTCCGTAAGAAGCCCGACCAGTTGCCCGTTGGACGTGATTACCGGCAGGCCACTGATTTTATGCGAGAGCATAAGATGCAGGGCGGTCGTGATGGTGTCGGCTGGCGCCACGGTGATGGCTGGCGCTGTCATGATGTGTTTGACCTGCATGGCGACGTACCTTTTTTCTTTTCGAGAAAGTTTTCATAAGTACGCGACGAACAAACGGATAATGAACGTAACCACCTACCAGGTATCGTCCATACAGATGCCCCTATAAGGGACATGTCCGACAGGTGATTTACTGTCATGGCTAAAAAAGGGTTCTGGCGAATGAGCTCTGTATTCCCGGTACTTTCTGAAAAGCCAGTTTGCGGAACATCCTGTAATCATAAGGAAGTTTCTGGTGAAGCTTTTTACAAAAAGCTTCAGGAAATGCCACCTTTCTGAAAAAAAGGCGGCACCCAAAAACTTTTATTGTTTTTTATCAATCAGTAATTTTTAAACAGCCTCTAAGTCAGCTTCCTGTCAGGCTGGCCTGACGGGAATGATCTTTTCGTCCTTCTGGGCCTCCGGCGTTTTGGGCAGGGTAACCGTCAGCACGCCATTACTGAATGAGGCGTCAATGCCCGCCATATCCACCCCGTCAGGGATCGGGATTGACCGCATGAACGAGCCGAAGCGACGTTCCGAGTAGTGGTAGTTCTTCTGTTCATCGCTGTTTTCTTCACATTTTTCACCGCGAATACTCAGAACATTGCCTGAAACCCTGATTTCGATGTTCTTCTCATCCATTCCGGGCAGTTCCGCCACGATGTCATAGGACCTGTCCTTTTCCACCACATCAATCGCGGGAACGATATTAAGGACCTGCTCACGTGACCACAGGCGTTCAAGCCCCGGTATGGGCCGCCGCCATAAGGTTGAGGGGAAATCCTCAAACACCCGATCCAGTTCCCGCTTCAGGGTGTCAAGCACCGGCCATGAAGGTGACTGGGGGGCAACCGTGCCTGTTTGCGTCCCTGTTTTCGGCAGTGATTTGTTGACGTCCGTCATGGTTGTTTCTCCTGTTCATTGCGGCTTGTGCCGTCAGGAAACTCCGGATCGGGATAACATTACGCCAGACCTTATATGAACTAGTTGCAGGCCCACGGAACGCAAGATTGTAGCGCAAGAATTTACGCTCAAAACATCAGGGGCTATCTGAACGTCGTTCTGGTTGTCGTGCCTTACGCTCCTGCGCCATCTGATCCGCCTGCGCGATAAGTCTGGCGACATCGGTATCCTTCACCTGCTCAAAATTCCGATAATAGGCGCCAACGGCACGGAAGCGGCGCGGTTGCAGCAGGCACACCACGTGGTCACATTCAGTGCGGAGCATGGTCATGGTGTCGGGTGGCGCGACAGGCACAGCCATGACAAGTTGCGCGGGGGATCTCTGGCGTATGGCGCGCAGGGCCGCGTGCATCGTGCCGCCGGTCGCAATTCCATCATCAACCACAATCACGACCCGTCCGGCTACGAATGCGGGCAGACGGTTTTTGACATACAGGCGACGCTGCCGCTCAATTTCAGCAAGCTGTCGCCTTGCAATGTCCCTGATGGTCTGCGGGTCAATTCCGGCTTTCCGTACATAAGTCTCATTGACGATGACTTCTGCACCAGTCCCGTCCACAACCGCACCAAAGCCATATTCCTCATCACCGGGCAGGCCAAGCTTACGTACGAATAGCAGGTCCATGTCGGTATCAAGGGCTTTTGCAACCTCAAACGCGACCGGAACACCCCCGCGTGGCAACGCCAGAACGAGGGGGCGGGATGCGGCAAAGGACATAAGGGATGCTGCCAGAGCAAGCCCCGCTTCCTGCCTGTCCCTGAAGGATGGAGCGTAATCTGTTGGCATTTTCCCCTCCATGTAAAACAGCCGGGCATGCGGGAATACATGGAGGGGTGATATGAACATTCAATCTGGCGGGAACCATGCCAGTCCGGGTGAGGCGGTTGCCCTGGGGCGGCCGCTAACCCCTCATGCGCGATTCAAGCCGGAGCCGGGATGAAGGACCACCTGCCCTCTGGGCTGTTCCCAAGGGGTAGGGAAGTGCGTGTCCCGCAATCATGCCCGGCATGCCTGCCGCATCACCTTCAAGCGTGAAGGAATCCAGCAGGGTATTAAGCTGCTCGGCCTCATCGGCAAGGCTGCGGCCTGCGGCCGAAGTCTGTTCGACCATGGCCGCGTTCTGCTGGGTGTTGTGGTCAATGGCGCTGACGGCCGAGTTCACATCCTGCAGGGCCGCGGCCT
>NZ_QUWV01000154.1 GCF_003403295.1 Komagataeibacter melaceti
GGTCTCGCCCGGCCTGCTGGGCGTGCTGGCGGGGGCGGGCACCGGGGCGGCGCTGGGCATTGTGTGGGGCGTGGGCGCGCCGGGCGTGGCGGCGCTGTCCTTTGCCGGTGGCCTTGCGGCGGTGGCGTTCGGGGTGGGGGTGGCGCATATGTTCGATGCGGCCTCCATGATGATGCTGGTCTTTGGTGGGCTGATCAGCTCGGCGCTGTTCACCGCGCTGCTATCCCTGCTCAAATACGTGGCGGACCCGCAGAACCAGTTGCCTGACATCGTATTCTGGCTGCTGGGCAGCCTGACACAGGTTACGGCGCAGGCGCTGGGCGTGCTGGTGCTGCCGGTGCTGGTGGGGATCGTGCTGCTTTCGGCCTGCGGGCGCATGCTTGACGGGCTGGCGATGGGTGATGAGGAAGCCCGCACGCTGGGCATTCCCGTCATGGCGCTGCGCTATGGCGTGATCGGGGCCGCGACCGTACTGGCGGCGCTGACGGTCTCGGTCGCGGGCATGATCGGCTGGGTCGGGCTGGTGGTGCCGCATGTGGCGCGGCTGCTGGTGGGGCCATGCAACATGCGGGTGCTGCCGGTCAGCGCGTGTATCGGGGCGATGTTCCTGCTGGTGTGTGATGATCTGGCGCGCACCCTGTCGGCCGAGGAAATTCCCGTGGGCCTGATTGCCGACCTGCTGGGGGTTGTGGTGTTCGTGGCGGTGCTGCCGCTGCTGCGGCGCGGGTGGCGGGCATGAGCGCTCATGTGCCCGTGCTGTGCATGGAGCATGTGGGCTTCCGCCAGGGCAGGCGCATGGTGCTGCATGATCTCTCGTTCGGGATAAAAGCGGGCGAGACCACGGCGCTGCTGGGGCCGAATGGCGCGGGCAAGACCACGCTGCTGCGGCTGCTGCTTGGCCTTGCGCAGCCGTGTACGGGGCGGGTGCTGCTGGACGGGCGGCCCATGGCGCAGTGGTCGCGGCGCGAGATCGCCCGGCGCATCGCCTACGTGCCACAGGGGCATGTGCCGCTGTTTCCCTATAGCGTGCGTGACATTGTCGGCATGGGGCGGCTGGCGGAAACGCCTTTTGCACCCGCCCTGCGCGCCATGGATGAAGATGCGGTTGACCGCGCCCTTGCGGAACTGGGCATTACCCGGCTGGCCAGCCGCCCCTATACCGATCTGTCCGGGGGGGAGCGGCAGGCCGTGCTGCTGGCGCGCGCGCTGGCGCAGGGCGCGCGCACGCTGGTTCTGGATGAGCCGGAAACAGGGCTGGACCATGGGCAGAAGCAGCGCCTGTACGCCCTGCTGCGCCGTCTGGCCGCGCAGGGCCACGCCGTGGTGGCCACGACGCATGACCCGCTTCAGGCAGCGTGCATGTTCGACCGCGCGGTGCTGCTGCGCCACGGGCGGATCGTGGGGGATGGCATGGCGGCTGACGTGCTTTCCGACGCCATGGTGGAGCGGCTTTACGCGCCCCCCGACCCATCGGAAGCCCTGTAGCTGGCGGGTTCTTCCCCCGGCGGGTTACTTACTGGGGCGGATTGGTATCGACGCGCACGGCCTTGCCGGTGCGGTCATAATACAGGATGGCGCTGCCACGGCGTTCGGCATAGCCATCGGGCTCACCGCCCTTGGTCCAGAACAGCAGGCGGTTCATGTCCGGCTGTTCCTTGATCTTGTCACCTTCGGGGATATAGCGGTACTGGCCATAATCCATGTGCAGCCGGGGCAGGGGCGGCTTCTTGGAAAGCTGGTGCATGGAGAAATGGCGCTGCGAGGCCTCGCCAGGGTCTTCGTTACCGGCATCGGTATGCCCGCCTTCCGCCATCGCGCCCACCGGGGCAAGGGCGGCGCAAAGCCATGCTGACAGCATCACGTGCCGTAACCTGATTGACATGAATGCGGCCTTTCCATCCTTTCCGGTCGGGGCAACATCCTCCTTTTCCATGCCAGACGCAATATCCCGCATGGAAGGGCAGCCTACTGGAAGGGCAGGTAGCGGAAATCAAAGAAGATTTCGCTCAGGCTCGTCGTGGGCGCGCCCCCCATGCCCGCCCATGTATGCACGCGCGAATAGGCAAGCTGCGTGCCCGCCTGCACGGTGCCATACTTGCCATGGATGAAGCGGTACCATGCCCCGATGGTGAACTCCTCCACCGAGCGGATGTTCGCCGTGCAGCCGCCAAGGCCGGTATTGATGTCCGATCCCTCGACACCACAGCCGGTGTTGTCGGACATCGGGTTGCCATAGCCATAGGCATGGCCGTCATCGTCAAAATAGCTGCGGCCCGAGCGCTGCATGCCGAAATAGCCGTACACATCAATCAGCTTGTTCGGGTGGGCGATGATGCCCGCCGTGGTCTGGGCGCTGGACAGCAGGCCGGGCGCGCCGTTGGAGCGCAACGTGGCATCAGGCAGCAGCACGGAGCCGTAGCGCCCGATGCCCTTGCCCGCCAGCCCCGACAGCCGCACTTCCAGCCGGTGCGGAATGACCGGCAGGATCATCGAACCACCAGCACCCCATGCGATGGCGGTATGGTTCTCGCCCACGCCGTTGATGACGGAGCGGTCGTGCGGGAAGTGCAGCAGGCCCTCGATTTCGTAATGGCCCCATGTCGGATCCCACGCGACCTTGCCGATGATGTCGGGCGCGATCTCGTTGGAATAATTGGTGCTGGCGCTGCTCAGCCCCACGCCGTTTGAACCCACCTTGGCGTAATTGGCGCTGTTGCCGGGCAGGCGGAATTCCCCGTTGCCCACGTCATCGCCAAAGCCGGTGGTGTCATAGATCGTGGCCGGGTTCTCGATCGAAAAGCCGGTCCACAGACGGTGCTTGAGGAAGTCCTTGACCACCCGCAACTGCCACTGGCGCGACCATGTCTGCCCCGCGAGAATGGAGGATTCGATCGTTTCGGGCAGGCTCTCCTGGCGGGGGACGATACCCACGCGGTCCGGTGTCAGCATGGTCCATGCCTGACCGATCAGGAAATGCGTATCGGCGCGCGAATCATCCAGCGTCAGGTAAGCCTGCCGCAGCCGGGGCACGTAGGAATTGCTTTCATACGGGTTGGTGGTTTCGGCGCTGGCGCCAAAATCCGTTTCCACAAACCCCGCCACCGTCAGGTGCGGGTTGAGCTGCCCGCGCGCCATGAGCGAGAAGCGTGAATAGCGCGCATCCCCGTTGAAATTGGTGGTGTGGTAGTTCGAGCTGTCACGGAACGGGATGGCGTTCCAGTAATTGAAGATGCCCGATGAGACCTGACGGTTTTCCACCAGTGCGGCAGCATCGAAGAAACCACCCAGGATGATCGCGACCGGCCCGAGGTGGAACACCTTGTTACCCAGCGCGCCAGCCGACTGCGCGCCCACCGTTTCACGGTTATGCGGGCCGACATTGTTGTTGGCCATGTGGGCGATCAGGTCTTCCTCACGGTGTGCGACGACGGATTCATAGGTCGGCTGGTCGCCCGGCGCGCTCAGCGGGTCCGAATGGCCACCAATGCGCGGCTGGCCCACCATTTCCACCCCCGGCGCGTGCGCCATGGCGGTCTGGCCTTCCACCGGGGTCCACCCGCCATGGACATGCCCGCCCGACCCGGTCACCTGCAGGCTGCGCGCGCTGCCGCCACCGGGGGTGCCGCCGGCCTGCGCGCGGTGCCGCGCGATCTGCTGGCGCATGGCGGCAAGCTCGTTCTGAAGGGACATCTGCTGCTGTTGCAGATGTTCCATCTGGCGTTCCATGATATCGAGGGATTCGGGGTCGTCATCACCCCATGCAAGGGGGATCGGGGCCAGAACCGAACACAGCATCAGCATCCCGGCAAGGCGGGCATGCGGGTTTCTGGAAAAGGACGGAATCCGCATTTCGCGTTCAGGAGGCCCCGGTCAGGTTTCAGATAATATTTTTCAAAACATTTCCAGCTACGCAGGTAAATGATAATTTCTTTTAACATACATCGAAACTGCGCGGCCGTGCGTTTTTTGCCACCCCTGCGCGCCCTGCGGGCCTGAGCCGCACGGGCGGGTTTTTACAGGTTTTCCGGCCGTCGCGCGGTCATGGCGTACACGGCGTCGTGCCAGAACATGTCCTCCGGCGCGGGAGTGACGTTGCCATTGTCCACCGGCCCGAAGCCCGCGCGCTGGAGCAGGACGGCCAGCATGCGGCGGCGGTCGCCCTCATCCAGCGCCTGCCACAGGGCCGTGGCCTTCTGCGGGATGAAGCGCGCGCCGAATGTGATGATGATCAGCCCGCCGGGCTGGAGCACGCGTGCGATTTCGCGGAACACCCGCACCGGCTGGCGCAGGTAGGGCACCACGTCGCACAGGCAGGCGGCGTCCATGCTTTCATCGGCCAGCGGCAGGTCGGGGGTTTCGTTTATGTCCTCCACCACGCGGTCCGTCAGGCGCGCATTGGCGTCAAGCGCCTGCGCGTTGACGCCAATGCCGATTACGCTGTCAAACGCCATGTCCGGTGGCAGGTGGCTGTCCGGCCCGGCCATGAGGTCAAGGATATGCCCGTCTTCGGGCAGGAGCGTGCGGTATAGCGCGGTCACGGCCCGCTGTGCGCCAGCGTCCAGCATGGGGCCGGTGGGGCGGCGGGAATAGAAGAGCGTATCAGGCTCGGATGATGCGGCGGAAAAGGAATGCGGGTGAAACCCGTGCAGGTCGTTCATGAATATGCCAGACAGTACGGAAGTAACAATGCCATATGCGGCGGTCGTATCATGCGGCATGCCGTGTGGAACAGGAGAAGAGCATAATGGCCCGTATGATCCATTCCATGATCCGCGTGCGCGATGAGGCCGCGAGCATTGCGTTTTATGACACGGCTTTCGGCCTGAAGGTAGCCGACCGGCTTGTTTTTGATACTTTCACCCTTATCTACCTGTCCAATGATGAACAGACATTCGAACTGGAACTGACCGTCAACCACGACCGCACCCGGCCTTATGACCTGGGGGATGGGTACGGCCACCTTGCCGTATCGGTCGCGGATGTGGATGCGGAACACGCCCGCCTTGCCGCCGCAGGCCTGTCGCCGCTGGCGGTCAAGGATATGTCGTGCGGGACGCGCTTCGTGGGGCGGTATTTCTTCATTACCGACCCCGATGGCTACCGGATCGAGGTGCTGCAGCGCGGCGCGCCGGGGCGTTTTGTCTGATCGGGCTTGCAACGGAGCGCGCGCGGTGCCATCCCGCACGGCAGGGTGGCGGGGTGTTTCCATACAGGGTGAGTGATGACCGGTTTTTTCAAGATGCACGGGCTGGGCAACGATTTCGTGGTGGTGGATGAACGCACCCACCGCCATGACCTGACGCCCGCGCGGATTGCCGCCCTGTGTGACCGGCATACGGGCATTGGCTGCGACCAGTTCGTCACCCTGCGCCCCGCCTGCGCACAGGGGGCGGATGTGTTCGTGCGCTTCTTCAACGCCGATGGCACGGAATCCGGCGCATGTGGCAATGCCTCGCGCTGCGTGGCCGACCTGCTGGCGCGTGAGACGGGGCGCGACAGCATCGGGTTGCAGACCCGTGCGGGCGTGCTGCATGCGACCATCGTGCGGCCCGGCATGGTTACGGTGGATATGGGCCTGCCCCGGCAGGGCTGGGCGGAAGTGCCGCTGGCCCATGCGTGCGATACGCTGCACCTGCCCATTACGGGCGATCCGGCGGCGGTCTCCATGGGTAACCCGCATGCCACGTTCTTCCTGACCGCACCCGACGCCATGGCGCCGGAGGTGGCCGGGCCGGAACTGGAACATCACCCCCTGTTTCCCGAACGTGCGAATATCGGTTTCGCCCACATTGCCGCGCGTGATGCGATGCGGCTGCGGGTGTGGGAACGCGGCAGCGGGCTGACCCGGGCCTGCGGGTCGGGCGCGTGCGCCGCCGTGGTGAACGCTGTGCGGCGCGGGCTGGTGGAACGCACCTGCACGGTCGTAATGGATGGCGGCGAACTGGTCATTACGTGGCGCGAGGATGACGGCCACGTGCTCATGACCGGTCCGGCCGTGACCAGCTTCACCGGCACGTTCAGCCCGGAAGACTACCCCCGATGAAGAAGAAGCCGGAAATCCTGACCTTCGGCTGCCGCCTCAATACCTATGAGAGCGAGGTCATGCGCAACCACGCTGCCGGGCTGGATAACGTGGTGATCGTCAATACCTGCGCGGTGACGGGCGAGGCCGAGCGCCAGGCCCGCCAGGCGGTGCGCCGTGCCCATCGCGAGCGGCCTGATGCGCGCATTGTGGTCACGGGGTGTGCGGCACAGATCGACCCCGAACGCTGGGCGGCGCTGCCGGGCGTGACCCGTGTGCTGGGCAACCGCGAGAAGCTGGAGGCCGCAAGCTGGAGCGAACTGGCGTTGGGTGAAGGCAACGCCGTATCCGACATCATGGCGGCGAAGGAGACGGTGCCGCATCTGGTGACCGAATTCGCAGGCCGCACCCGCGCGTTTGTGGAGGTGCAGCAGGGTTGTGACCACCGCTGCACCTTCTGCATCATTCCCTTCGGGCGCGGGCCGTCACGCTCCGTGCCGGTGGGGGCCGTGGTGGAGCAGGTGCGCGCACTGGTGGGCGCGGGCTACCGGGAAGTGGTGCTGACGGGGGTGGACATCACCTCATGGGGCGGCGACCTGCCGGGCAGGCCGTTGCTGGGGCAGTTGTGCCGCAGGCTGCTTGCGCTGGTGCCCGAACTGGAACGGCTGCGCCTGTCCTCGGTCGATCCGGTCGAGATTGATGACGATATATGGAAGCTGCTGGAAACCGAGCCGCGCTTCATGCCCTATATGCACCTTTCGCTTCAGGCGGGGTGTGATGTCATTCTCAAGCGCATGAAGCGCCGCCACCTGACGGTGGATGCCGCCGCCGTGGTGGCGCGTGCGCGTGCGCTACGGCCCGACATTGGCATCGGGGCGGACATCATCGCCGGTTTCCCGACCGAGGATGAAGAACTGTTTGCCCAGACACTCGAATTCGTGCGTGCGAATGCGCTGCCCTATCTGCATGTTTTCCCCTATAGTGAGCGCCCCGGCACGCCTGCCGCGCGCATGCCCGCCGTTGCGGTGGCCGAACGCAAGGCCCGCGCGGCCCGGCTGCGCGCGCAGGGCGCACAGGCGGCGCGTGATTTCCATACCCGCCTGATCGGGAAGCCGCTGCGGGTTCTGATGGAAACGGATACGGCTGGCCATTCGGAGGAATTCGCGCCCGTAAGGCTGGCGGATGGCGTGGTATCTACGGCCGGGCGGATCGAGACGGTGCGCCCGGTGGCGGTTGACGATAACGGACTGGTTGCGGAAATTCTCTGATATGGCTCTTGGTTTCTTCTCACGCCTCAAAGCGGGGCTGTCGCGTTCCACACAGAAGCTCAGCGGTGGCATTGCCGCCGTGTTCACCCGGCGCAAGCTCGATGATCAGGCGCTGGAGGAACTTGAGGACCTGCTCATCTCCGCCGATCTTGGCCCCAGTGTGGCGGAAAAGGTGATCGAGTCCTTCCGCCGCTCCAAGTTCGGCAAGGAAGTGACGGATGAGGAGGTGCGCGCCGCCCTGGCGGAGGAAATCGCGACCATCCTCCAGCCCGTCGCCGTTCCCTTTACGCCAAACCCCGAACTCAAGCCGCATGTGGTGCTGGTGGTGGGCGTGAACGGCACCGGAAAGACCACCACCATCGGCAAGATGGCCCGCTTCTATGGGGAGCAGGGCAAGAAGGTGATGATGGTGGCGGGCGATACCTTCCGCGCCGCCGCGGTGGAGCAGTTGCAGGTATGGGGCGAGCGCGTGGGCGCGCCCGTGATTTCAGGCAAGCCCAATGCCGATGCGGCGGGACTGGCGTTCGAGGCCCTCAAGCGCGGCCGGGCGGAGGGCGTGGACCTGCTGCTGGTCGATACGGCGGGCCGCCTGCACAACAAGAGCGCGCTGATGGAGGAACTGGCCAAGATCATCCGCGTCATGCGCAAGTTTGACGAAACCGCACCCCATTCCGTGCTGCTGGTGCTGGATGCCACCACCGGGCAGAACGCCATGGAACAGGTGCGTGTGTTCAAGGAACTGGTCAACGTGACCGGTCTGGTCGTGACCAAGCTTGATGGCTCGGCGCGTGGCGGCATCGTGGTGGCGCTGGCCGATGCGTTCGGCCTGCCGGTCCATCTGGTGGGCGTGGGTGAACAGGCGGAAGACCTCCGCCCGTTCTCCGCCGAGGCTTTTGCCAAGGGGCTGGTGGGGGATTCGATCAAGGTGATCGACCGTGAGGACGCGGCACCGGAAGGTGAGGGCGAAAAGGACGAAACGCCCCAGCCGGAACATGGCGCGCAGGCGGGCTGATCCCGAAAAGATGCTACCCAACGGATAAAAAAAGGGACCATCGTGAGATGGTCCCTTTTTTCAGTTCAGTGCCATGGCCCGATCAGATCGGCATGGCGCGTTCAAAAATGTTTTCCAGCGCCATGATGCCGGGCAGCGTCTTGCCTTCCAGCCATTCAAGGAAGGCCCCGCCCGCGCTGGAAATGTAGGAGATGTGCGTCTCCACCCCCGCATGGCGCAGGGCGGAGACCGTATCCCCGCCACCGGCGATGCTTTTCAGCGCACCGGAATCGGTCAGCTTTGCCACTTCGGCGGCGACCGCGTTTGTCGCGGCGTCGAAGGGCGGGATCTCGAACGCGCCCAGCGGGCCGTTCCACACCAGCGTTTTCAGTGTCGCGATCTTCTGGTTGATCAGCTTCACCGTTTCCGGCCCCACGTCCAGTACCATCGCATCCGCCGGGATGGCGTCGATGGAGACGGTGCGGGTAGGCACATTGGCCTGGAAGTCGGTTGCGGTCACGGCATCAACCGGCAGCACGATCTCGCAGCCCTTTTCCTTCGCCTTGGCCAGGATCGCGCGCGCGGTGTCGTGCATCTCCGCTTCCTGCAGCGACCGGCCCACGTTCACGCCCTGTGCGGCGAGGAATGTATTGGCCATTGCCCCGCCGATGATCAGCATTTCCACCTTTTCAAGCAGGTTGCCGATCAGGTCGAGCTTGGTGGAGATCTTGGCCCCGCCCACGATCGCGCCAACCGGGCGCGCGGGGTTTTCCAGCGCGATGTTCAGCGCGTTCAGTTCCGTCTCCATGAGCCGCCCGGCAAAGGAGGGGAGCAGGCGCGCCACCCCCTCGGTCGAGGCATGGGCGCGGTGCGCGGCGGAGAACGCGTCGTTCACATAGTAATCGGCCAGGGCAGCGAACGCCTTGGCCAGTTCGGGGTCGTTCTGCTCTTCACCGGGGTAGAAGCGGGTGTTTTCCAGCACCACCACGTCGCCATCCTGCATGGCGTCAACGGCCTGCTGCGCTGCCGGGCCGATGCAGTCTTCGACGAACGTGACCGGGCGGCCCAGTGCATCGCCCAGCGCATCGGCAATCGGGCCGAGCGACATGGCGGGCACGCGCTGGCCCTTGGGGCGGTCGAAGTGACTGACCACAATCACCTTCGCACCCTTCTGGGCCAGTTCCTCGATGGTGGGCAGCAGGCGCAGGATGCGCGTGGCGTCGGTAATCTGCCTGTCCCGCACCGGGACATTCAGATCAGCACGCAGGAGCACCTTTTTGCCCTTGGCATCAAGCTGGTCCAGCGTCTTGAAATTGGCAGCGGCCATTTACAGTGCTCCGAATACGGCAGCGGTGTCAGCCATGCGGTTGGAGAAGCCCCATTCATTGTCATACCAGCTGCAGATGCGCACCAGCTTGCCACCGTCGATCACGGCAGTCTGGGTCGCGTCAAAGGTGGATGAGGCGGGGGAGTGGTTGAAATCCGTGCTGACCAGCGGCGCGGTGTTGTAGGCGAGGATACCCTTCAGCGGGCCGGACTCGGACGCCTTGCGCATCGCCTCGTTCACTTCCTCGACCGAGGCCGGGGCCTTCTTGGGCACGAAGTCCAGCGAGACGAGCGAGACGTTGGGCGTGGGCACGCGAATCGCGGTGCCGTCCAGGCGGCCCTTCAGGTGCGGCAGCACCAGCCCCACGGCGCGCGCGGCCCCGGTGGAGGTCGGGATCATGTTCAGCGCGGCGCCACGCGCGCGGCGCGGGTCCTTGTGCAGGGTGTCCACCGTGCGCTGGTCGCCGGTGTAGGAATGGATGGTGACCATGTAGCCACATTCGATCCCGAACGTGTCATCCAGCACCTTGGCCACCGGGGCCAGGCAGTTGGTGGTGCATGACGCGTTGGAGATGACCGTCATGTCCGGTGTCAGGACATTCTGGTTCACGCCGTACACGATGGTGGCGTCCACGCCGGATGCCGGGGCCGAGACGATCACCTTGCGCGCGCCCGCGGTGATGAGCTGGGCGGCCTTGGTCTTGTCGGTAAAGCGGCCGGTGCATTCCAGCGCCACGTCCACACCGTGGAAGGGCACCCGCGTCGGGTCGGACTCGGCCGAGACGACGATCGGGTCATAGGTGCGACCGTTGGCGGTGATGATGATCCGGTCATCCTCCACCTTCACATCGGCGGGGAAGCGGCCATGCACACTGTCATATGACAGCAGGTGCGCGTTGTCCGCCACGCTGCCAAGGTCATTGATGGCAACCGGCACGACATCGGTGCGGCCACTTTCGATAATGCCGCGCAGAACCAGGCGACCGATGCGACCGAAACCGTTTATTGCGACTTTGACAGCCATTTTCTTATTTTCTCCGTAAGGGGTCAGACATGTTCATACGCTGGCATCGACCGATGCCATTCCGGGTGGGGCCGCGCTGTTTCCTCCCGTGGTCTGAATCGGGGCGCCAGCCATGGCCGGGCGGACCAGCCGCAGTGCATCGCGGCATATCCGCTCCGGCGTGATGTCGGCCGGGCTGTCTGGCCGGTCGGGGTCGGCAGCCGCCCCAAATCCGTCAATACCAACAAACAGCCCGTCCGGCCCAAGCCAGCGTTCCCATCCGAAACCCGATGCGGCCTCTATCCCGATCCGGGGTGCCGTTCCCAGCACGGCATCACGATACGTCATTTTTTGGTCGGCGAACAGTTCCCAGCACGGCAGGGACACGACGGCGGCCGCGACTCCCGCCTCTTTCAGCAGCCTGCGGGCGGCCAGCGCCATGATCGCCTCCTGCCCGGTGGCCACAAGCGTGACCTGCCGGGGGCCGTCGGCCTCGGCCAGTATGTAGCCGCCGCGCGCACACAGGTTGGTGAGCCCGTGCAGTTCGCGCTCGGGCAGGGGGGAGGCGAGGGGGAAGGTCGATTCCAGCGTCAGCAGGCTTGGCCCGTCCGTGCGGCGCAGGGCCAGTTCCATGCACTCCATGGTCTCGCGGTGGTCGGCGGGGCGAAAGACCATCATGTTGGGCATGGCGCGCAGGCTCGCCAGCTGCTCCACCGGCTGCCAGCCGCCCGCGCTTTCGCCCCGGTGCAGGTCATCATCGGTCAGCAGGTAGATGACCTGCTGGCCCGTCATGGCGGCATAGCGCAGGGCGGGGCGCATGCGGTCCACCGCGATGATGGTCGAGGCCCCGCAGGCCAGCAGCCCGCCATGCATCGCAATCCCGTTGAGCAGCGCCCCCATGCCATTGACCTGCGTGCCACAGGACAGTTCCTGCTCGCCGCCCGCGCGGCGGATGGGGGCGAGGTCGGCCATCATGCCCTGACGCGAGCGCAGGCAGGTCAGTTCGGGCAGCAGTTCATGCAGGGTCTCAAGCCCGCGGCGTGCGGCAAACGGGGGGGCGGCGCGGCTGGTCGCGATCGTGTGCTCACGCCATGAACGCTGCCAGTCCGGCTGCCAGAAGGCGGGCCGCCGGTTGCGCGCCATCCGTTCGAAATCGGCCTTCTGCCGGTCCTTGAGCAGCCTGCGCAGCCATGAACGCCGCGCACTGGCCCCGCGCCGCGCAGCTCCCGCCCATAGCCCCGGATCATCGACAACCGGCGGCGCGGGTGCCGTGCCGGGGGATGCGATGCATGCGATCAGGCAGGGTTTGTGTGTGCGTTGCAGGGAGGCGATGACGGTTGCGATCTGCTCGACATTATCGGCATCCACCTTGCGCACCGCCCAGCCCGATGCGCTGTAGCGCGGCAGGATGGCGTCCACCTGCGCGCGTTCGCCCTGCCACAGCCCGACCACCAGCGTTACGCGGTCAAGCCCCATCTCCCCCGCCAGCGCCGCGCTTTCCAGCGCCACGCCGGTCGAGAGTTCCGTCCAGCACCCCAGCGCCCATACACGGTGGTTGACCAGTGCGCGGCCGAAGCGGGCCGCCAGTGTCTGTTCCGCCAGCGCCATGCCGATGGCCGCCCCCAGCCCCTGCCCGTTGGGGCCATAGGCCTGCCGCTCGCGCCCCTCGGCATGCGGTGTGGCCTGGGCGGGCGGGGCGGGTGTCTGTCCCGACAG
>NZ_QUWV01000155.1 GCF_003403295.1 Komagataeibacter melaceti
TTTTTCATCTTGAACTCCCGAGCCGGGCGGGATGCCCGCTCTCACCGGTGCAGGATGCCGTGATCGGTTGTGGGTCCGGTTCGGGGAGGCCTTCGGACAGGAACGAAGGGGAGCGTGACGGCTCCTCAACCTCCCTGTCACGCCTGCGGCGCGCCAGGGAGGCCCGTTACGGGGATTGCGGCCGCGCATCCAGCTTCAGTGTGACAATGTCCCGGCCAGGGCGCCAAGACGGCCTTCGGCCCCGCTGTGCGGCTCCGCGACCCTCCCTGCGCCTTGGCCGTCCTGCGTGTGTCGCAGGGCGTTGCCCCGCGCCACCCGCAGGCCGACCGGCTTGTTCGGGCCGCTCCGGTCGTGACCCCCTGTCCGCGCCACCGTCATGCCCGGGGGCAGGATGTGGCTCAGAAAAACGCCTCCATCCCCTTCACTCCCGTCACCGTCTCCGGGCGCTCGCCGCCCCGGAACCCCGGCAGGATATGGTCTAGTAAAACGTCACGTTAATCTGATGTGCGCAAGGTATTCGTGCTTGTCTACATCGTGTTTATTAGGCCGTTATTGCCTTTTGATCGACATTTACTGTTGCGCAAGTTCTGGTATTGATGTAGTAATGGTCATGTAAAGAGGACACGATATGTGTCCTGCTCCCGTTGTCTCCGGTAAAAAGGATTGGTTCCCATGAAATACCAGCGTTTCCGGCTCTCCGATGAGGA
>NZ_QUWV01000156.1 GCF_003403295.1 Komagataeibacter melaceti
GACCATGTCCCACAGTGAACGGACCATGAGTTCCGGGGTGTAGTGGGCGTACTGGGTGGCGCGCATGAGGCCGGCCCGTTCGGCATCGCTCGTGCTGTCATGGAGAGCACGGCCAATGTCCTCCCACCCGGCGCGGAACCCATCATTCCCATGGGGAAAGAGCGAGTTGGCCAGTTCGCCCGCGCCGAAGCCGGTAAACCGGATCAGGACATCCTGTTCGGCCGTCGTGGCGGCGCGGTCTTCCATCTCCAGTTCCGCCAGCAGGCGGATCGCCGCGATGTTGTCACGCGCGCGCTCCTTCCACGTCGCCCCCAGGTGGCGGGTGCCGACCAGACGGTAATCGGTGCGCGGGATAATGAGGGGAGTGGACGCGGATACGG
>NZ_QUWV01000157.1 GCF_003403295.1 Komagataeibacter melaceti
ACCTGTGAATACAGGCTGGCGACCGACGGAATCCACACCGGCCGGCGGGGCACGGGGGCGGGGCGGATGCGGCCCGTGCCCTCGGCGCGCCTGCGCAGCATCTGGTCAAGCGCCTGCGTATGCGGGGTGGACGTGCCACAGCAGCCACCGATCAGGTTCAGCCCGTCCTCGGTAATGAAACGCTCGACCCAGCTTGCCATTTCCTGCGGGGTGAGCGGGTAATGGGTCTTGCCATTGACCAGTTCAGGCAGGCCCGCATTGGGCTGGACCGAGATCAGGCCGGGCCAGTTCTCGCTCAGCCAGCGCACATGCTCGGACATTTCCTGCGGGCCGGTGGCGCAGTTCAGGCCCATGAGCGGCACGTCGAGCGCGTTGATGACCGTGGCCGCCGCCGCAATGTCCGGGCCGACCAGCAGCGTGCCGGTCGTCTCAACCGTTACCTGCACGAAAATGGGGGTATCGGCCCCCATCTCGGCGCGGGCGATCTTGGCGCCGTTGACGGCGGCCTTGATCTGGAGCGTGTCCTGGCAGGTCTCGATCAGCAGGCAGTCCACGCCGCCCTCGATCAGGCCACGGCACTGTTCGGCAAGGCCCGCTTCCAGCGTGTCGTAATCAATGTTGCCAAGCGAGGGCAGCTTGGTGCCCGGCCCGATGGAACCGACCACGTAGCGGTGCCG
>NZ_QUWV01000158.1 GCF_003403295.1 Komagataeibacter melaceti
GCTATACCCGGTTGTTGTTATGCCGCCATTCTGACGGCGTTGCTGTTGGCCATCTGGTCCGGGGTTAACCCCGGACCAGATGGCGTCGGCACGCCATGATACGCCTCATCAGGCGTTCGTCCAGCCAGGGCCGTATGGGGACGTTGCCCGTTATAATGGGTGATCCATTTCGTGAGCCCCACCCGAAGTTCTGATCCGGTCTCAAATGCGTGCAGGTAGACACATTCGTATTTCAACGACCGCCACAGACGCTCGATGAACACGTTGTCCA
>NZ_QUWV01000159.1 GCF_003403295.1 Komagataeibacter melaceti
CGATCGTCATCATCGTCTCCGAGGCGGCCTGGAACAGCAGGGCGTAGAGAACGGCCTTGTTCTGGAGCGCGATGTCGGCGATCCGCGCCGGCAAGGTGAAGACGACATGGAAATACCCGACCGGCAGCAGATCGGCCTCGCGTTCGGCCAGCCATGTCCGTGCGGCGTTCCCCTGGCAGCGCGGACAATGGCGGTTGCGACAACTGTTATAGGCAATGCGCCAGTGTCCGCAGTCCCCACAGGCCGCGACATGGCCACCAAGGGCTGCGGTGCGACAATGTTCGATCGCCGACATGACCTTGAGCTGCTGCAGGGGGAGACGGCCGATATGGGCTGCCCGCCAGGCAGGACCGGCAGCCCGGAAGATGTCCCCCAGTGCGAGCGAGGCGGACATGACCGCCCCTGCTCCGGGATCAGCCGTCGGGCCTTGCCTGCGCC
>NZ_QUWV01000014.1 GCF_003403295.1 Komagataeibacter melaceti
GCATAGACCACCATCTGCCATGCCTCCTGCGTGCCCGCGCGGTGCGGGTGGGCATGGGTGGGGGGCAGGAGCTGCCCCTCGCTTGCAGCGATTTCCACCCCGCAGCCCACGCAGCGGTAAATGCCTGAATGGGGAGCGACGGCACGGGGGGGATGGATCTTGTCGAATTCAGGGTCGGTCCATGTATCAATAAACTGCGCGGACTGGTACAGGGCCATCCCGTTACTCCATAATTTCCCATCAGTTGCCATACGCGGGGGCGGGACCGCAGGAACCCTGTCTGGCATGCATGATCTGGTACGCCACCATATATGGTAACGACCCATGAGTTTCGCCATGGATCGTGCGCACAGGCAACGGATCAGGCAAGGGAAAGTACAGGATCGGCCAGATAATTAAATTGATGCAGCCCCTAATCAGGGGAGCGGAGCGTGACTGACTGATCAATTGTCTGTGTAACGATGGCGTTCAGCCCGCCATGGGCCGCCACCCACTGGAACGGGTCGGCATCGTTATTGAATGTCGGGTCAAGCTGGTCGTTATGGACCGTGGCATAGGCCTGGAAATATAGGTCGGGCCGGGCGGGAATGGTGTCCATTGTCCACGTCCAGTCATCCGACAGCACGGCGGTCGCACCCAGTGTCGCGCAGGGATGCGCGTGGGACAGGGTAACGGCACCCGTGGTCATGAGGGCGGCCTGCGGGCGGTGATAGCCGGGGTCCCCGCCAATATCTTCCATCTGGAGCTGCCGCCTGCGGGTTTCTTCCGCAGGCGATATGTCGCGCCAGCCATCGCCATCGGGCATGGCATGCGCGCGGTCGAGCGGGTCGGATGCCGGGCCAAAGGCATGCCCGGCATAATTCAGCACCGTCCCGGCAGGCACCCGCACAGGCTGCCGTACCGGCGTATCCTGCACGAAGCTGTCTTCTACCGTATGGCGTTCCAGACAGAGCTGGATGGTCCCTCCCGCCCATGCGGGATGGGCGGCGATGGTAAGGCACGCGCAGGCGGCCCCGAGGCGGGCCGCCATGCGCGACCACCTGCCGCGTATGGCATGGTCACACCGCCCCCCGGCAGGGAAGGCGGTGGACCGGGACCGACATTGCATGACGAAGGACCGCCGGCAGGCCGGTTACTTTAGTGGGTGGCCTTTTTCTTGGGCGCGGTGGCAGGCGTGCCCGCCGGGGTGCCGACCATGTCTTCGGATACGAAGCGGATGGTGTTCTGCGCATCCTGCAGCGCGTTGTCGGCGCTCTTCACATCATTGCCTGCCAGCAGGTTGCTGGCGCGATAGACATCGCTGGCGCTGGCGTCGAGCGGGGCGATGGCCAGCACGAAGTCAACATCCACCGCCGCGACCTGCAGGTTCTGCGCCGCCTGTGCGGGCTTGCCCTTGTTCAGGCTGGCATTGGCGGTGGCGACCGCCGTGCTCTTGGACGAGGTGGGTTCGAGGTCCTCGGTCACGATGTATTCGCCATCAATCGGCAGCCAGGCAACCGGCTGGGTGGCGTTGGCGGCGGGCGGGTGCGCACCGGCCGGGGCCTTGCGGGGGGCGGTCAGCTCGGCTTCCGCCTTCATGAACAGCTTGTCGTCCTTCTTGGCGCGCGTCAGGGCGTTATTGGCGTCGGACAGCAGCTTGCGTGCGCCAGCGGTGTCGTTATTGGCCAGCGCCGTGCGGGCCAGGGCGATATCATCAAACGCGCGGCTGCCATCGGCCGACAGCTTGGCGAAGTCACGGTTGACCGCGCGCCCGGCGGAAGGGGTGGCGTGGGCGGCGCCGATTGCCGTGCCAAGCATGAGCAGGCCCGCAGGCAGTAAGGCGATTTTCTTCATGGATTCATACTCCAGTATCTGTCACATGCATCATTGCTTGCCCTTTCCCGTAACAAAAGATGTAGCTGCGCAATGCCGCTGCCCTGTCCCCGCATGTCAGGCCGGGCAGGCAGGTAATGCAAAATGCGGTCTGGTCATGTATTCGCCATGCGGTAGTATGAAGATGTGCCGTTCCCATCTGGAACGTGCTGTCTATCAAGGAATGAACCATGTCTGAATGTGCACCGAAATGTCCCGCCAAGACCCCCTGCCTGAAGGGGATTCTGGTTCTGGGCGCGATCACCGGCCTGATCGTGTATTTCCTCAAGAAGAAGAAGTGCAACGGCTGATTGGCCATAATGCCGTGTCGGTCATGCCCCAGCGGGGCGTGACCGCACAGCCCCCGCGTGCCTGCGCGCATGGTGGCGCATAGGTCCGCCATGACCGACCAGCAGGCCCATCGCCGCATTATCCATGTGGATATGGATGCCTTCTATGCCTCGGTCGAACAGCGCGACAATCCCGCCCTGCGCGGCAGGCCGCTTGCGGTCGGGGGCAACGGGCGGCGGGGTGTCGTGGCCGCGGCCAGTTACGAAGCCCGGCGTTTCGGGGTCCGTTCGGCCATGCCATCGGTCACCGCGCTGCGCAAATGCCCTGATCTTGTATTTGTGCCGCCGCGTTTTGATGTGTACCGGGCCATCTCGGCACAGGTGCATGCGATATTTGCCCGCTTCACCACCCTGATCCAGCCGCTTTCGCTTGATGAAGCCTATCTGGATGTAACCCGGCCGCTCCAGCCCTTTCCTTCCGCCACCGCGCTGGCCACCGCCATCCGCGCCCAGATCCGCGATGAGACGGGGCTGAGTGCCTCCGCAGGCGTGTCCTACAACAAATTCCTGGCCAAGCTGGCATCGGACTATCGCAAGCCCGATGGCCTGTTCGTGATTACGCCGCGCATGGGGCCGGATTTTGTGGCTGGCCTGCCGGTTGAGGAATTTCACGGCATCGGCCCCGCCACCGCCGCGCGCATGCACGCGCTGGGCATCCGCACCGGGCTTGACCTGCGCCGCCAGCCCCTGTCACGGCTGCTGCGGCATTTTGGCAAGGCGGCGGATTTTTACTACGGCATCGCCCGTGGCATGGATGACCGCCCCGTTGAACCCAACCGGCCGCGCCGCTCGGTGGGGGGAGAGCGGACATATGATGCCGACCTGCATGACTGGCCAGCGGTACAGGCCTGCATGACCGCGCTGGCGGAACTGGTGTGGGGGCGGTGCCGCGCACGCCACCTGACGGGCGTGACCGTAACCATAAAGGTCAAATATAACGATTTCAGGCAGATCGTGCGCGGGCGCACGGCCACCGAGCCGGTGCGTGATGCCGCTGACCTGGCGGATCGCGCCATCAACCTTCTGGCCCCGTGTTTTCCGGTGCCGCGCGGTATCCGGCTGCTTGGTGTTACCGTATCGGGGTTACGGGCGGCGGGCGACGTGGCGGCTCCACGGCAACTGGCGCTGTTCAGCTAATACGCTCGCCAATACTATTCTATGGCGCGGGAAAAAGTGGCAGCGGCTGGGGTTTCAGGTCGGCGGGCAGGTATAGCGGGTGTTCCGGCCGGCCCGAGCGGCGGCTCAGGCGCATGGCGTTGACGGTAATGCCGTGCTGCTGGAGCATCCGCACCACTTCCGGCCCACGTGCCAGCAATCCCTTGAGCAACGGGGAGCCATAGGCCGCCACGACCATGTCGGCCCTGCGCGCCATGTCCAGCAGGTAGCAGTCATTATCGGGGCCGACGGGGTCGGGCACTTCCGTCAGGCGTTTCTGGTCGGTGCAGCGATAGGCGAAGGTATTGCCAACCAGAAGCGTGCCGTACCCCCATGCGCGGGCGTAACGCTGGCATTTGGCCACTGTCCGGTCATCGCCATCCTCCGTCGCGACGGAGGGGTTCATCATGAGCCACATGATCGCAGGGCGCGCCGGGTCCCATGTGCGGCTCAGGGTATAGCGGTAGCATTTGCCGGGGCCGCCGTAGATGGCGTGGCTGACCACATCATCCGACAGGCGGAGCGGGCGGGAATGGCCTACGTGGTGGCCGGGCGGCTGCTGGGCGTTCATGCGCCACATTCATACGCATGGCCGCGCGGACGTCCAGCCCGCGCGGCCATGAATTACCTGCCGGAAACCGCAGGGATCAGCGCGGCGTGCCGATCTTGTGCGGGGCCACCATCAGTTCACGGCCCTTGAGCATGCCATCCCAGTACAGGATCGGCATGACCCATTCCTTCAGCATCCACGCCAGATGGGTGGGCTTGCGGCCATCAAGCAGCCACACCGGCAGGGTGGGTTCCAGCTTGCCGCCGTAACCGAATTCGGCCAGCACGATCTTGCCGCGTTCGACCGTAAGCGGGCAAGCGCCGTAACCATCGTAGTCGGCAACCATGGGGCGGTGGTCCAGCGTCGCCAGCACGTTGACCGCCACGACCGGGGCCTGCACGCGCACGGCGGCGGCGGTCTTGGCGTTGGATGTGCCCGCGACATCACCCAGCGCGAAGACGTTCTCGAACTTCAGGTGGCGCAGCGTTGCGGGGTCAACCGCCACCCAGCCGCCATCCCCCGCAAGCGGGCTGTTCCGCACCACGTCGGGCGCGCGCTGGGGCGGGACGACATGCAGCATGTCGAATTCCGTCTCGGACGTGGTCTTGGTGCCATCAGCCCCCACGTTCTCGAACGTGGCGACGCGGTTCTTGCCATCCACCTTCGTCAGGCGGGACTTGAGCTGCAGGTCAATATGGTAGCGCTTGATGTATTCCATCAGCGCCGGCACGAATTCCTTCACCCCGAACAGCCCCGGCGTGGCGGTGTGGAAGGAGACGTTGATGTTGTCAGCCAGGCCACGGCGGCGCCATGCGTCACAGGCCAGGTACATGGCCTTCTGCGGCGCGCCTGCGCATTTGATCGGCATGGGCGGCTGGGTGAATACGGCATTGCCGCGCCCCAGTGTCTGCACGAGCTGCCAGGTGTAGGGGGCAAGGTCGTAGCGGTAGTTGGAGGTCACGCCGTTGCGGCCCAGTGTCTCGCTCAGGCCCTCGATCCCGTCCCAGTCCAGTGTAAGGCCGGTGGCGACAACCAGTACGCTGTAGCGGATGGATGACCCGTTGGAGAGATGCACGAGGTTGGAGTCAGGCTCGAACCCGGTCGCCGCCGCCTGCACCCAGTCGGCCCCCGCCGGGATCAGCTTCTTTTCGGACCGCCGGGTCTGGGACTGTTTGAACACGCCGCCGCCCACCAGCGTCCAGCCGGGCTGGTAGAAATGCGAACCCGAAGGCTCGATGATCGCAACCGTAATGCCGCCACGGCGCTTGAGGATGCTGGCCGCAGTGGACAGTCCCGCCGCACCCCCGCCAACCACGACGACATCATAGGTCAGCCCCCGCGCGGAACTGGCCAGGTTGGGGGCGGATGGTTCGGTCTGTGTCATGGTTGGTCTCCGTAATCAGGTATGAAATAGGGAATCGACGGCAAGGGACGGTCAGGATTTGCTGACCGGAATCTTGATGTAACTTACACCATTATCTTCCGGTTCGGGCAGATTGCCACCCCGCATGTTGACCTGCACGGAGGGCATGATCAGGTTGGGCAGGGAAAGCGTGGCGTCCCGCGCGGTGCGCATCTGTACGAAAGTGCTTTCGTCCACGCCGTCATGAACGTGGATGTTGCCACGCCGTTCCGCCCCGATGGTGGTCTCCCACGCGTATTCATCCCGCCCCGGCGCCATGTAATCGTGGCACAGGAAAACGCGCGTCTCGTCCGGCAGGGACAACAGCCGCCGGATCGAATGGTACAGCGTGCGCGCGTCACCACCCGGAAAATCGGCGCGCGCCGTGCCGTAATCGGGCATGAACAGCGTATCGCCAATAAAGGCGGCATCCCCGATGATATAGGCCATGTCCGCCGGGGTGTGGCCGGGCACATGCAGGGCGATGGCGGGCAGGGAACCCAGCGTGAAGCGGGCGCCGTCATGGAACAGTTCATCAAACTGCGATCCGTCGCGCGCGAAGCGGGTGCCCGCGTTGAACAGTTTGCCGAAGATGTCCTGCACGCGCAGGATGGCGTCCCCGATGCCAAGCCTGCCGCCCACGCGTTCCTGTAGCCATGGGGCGGCGGAAAGGTGGTCCGCATGCACATGGGTTTCGAGCACCCATTCCACCTTCAGCTTTTCGGCCGCGATGTAATCCACGATCTCTTGGGCGAGGTCATGGTCGGTCTTGCCCGATGCCGGGTCATAATCCATCACGCTGTCAATTATCGCGGCGCTACGGGTGGCCGGATCATGCACGACATGGGTGGCGGTAAAGGTTGGGTTGTCAAAAAATGTCCTGATAACAGGAACATGACCGTTTGCACGGCACGTTGTGATCTGGCTGGCTGCTGCCGTTATGACGGGGTCTGGCATGGAATGCCTTCCACAGTTTCGAAATTACATAATAAATGTATGTTATAAGATGGCTTGCGTCAAGGCGCGGCAGATGCAAAAGGGCAGGACATGAATACTGAGGGCAGCATACCGGCAGCCGGCCATGTGATGGACATGCGCCCGTTGCGTATTGGCGACGTGGCGCCGGACTTTCAGGCCCGCACCACGAAGGGTGAGATACGCCTGTCGGATTTCCGCGGGCGGTGGCTGGTGCTGTTTTCCCACCCGGCGGATTTCACGCCGGTCTGCACCAGTGAATTCATTGCCCTTGCCCAGGCGACCGACCGCTTCGATGCGCTGGGTTGCGCGCTGCTGGGCCTGTCGGTGGACAGCCTGTACGCGCATCTGGCGTGGCTGGACGCGATTCAGGACCGCTTCGGCGTCGAGATTCCCTTCCCACTGGTCGAGGACCCCTCCATGGCGGTGGCCCGCGCCTATGGCATGCTGGACCCGACCGCCCAGAACAGCGCCACGGTGCGCGCGACCTATGTGATCGACCCGGAGGGGACGATCCGCGCCCTGCTGTGGTACCCCATGACCGTGGGCCGCTCGGTGGAGGAACTGCTCCGCCTGGTTGCGGCCCTGCGCCGCAGCGATGAAGGGGGGGTCATGATCCCCGAAGGGTGGACGCCCGGCGATGACGTGGTCCAGCCTGTTCCGGTTACTCAGTCCGGGGTGCGCGCGGCGGGGGAAAGCTGGTTCTACAATATCTCGCCCGATACGGGCCACCCGCGCGCCCGTTAGCGCATCCGGCCAGCCAGCAGCAGGGAAAGCATGTCCGAGTCTGTATCCACGCCCACCCGTTCCTATGTCCTGACGCTGTCCTGCCCGAACCAGCCGGGTATCGTGGCCACGATCAGCCGCGCGCTGTTCGAGCTGGGCGGTGATATTGCAGGCGCCCAGCAGTTTGATGAGCGCGAAAGCCGCGTCTTTTTCATGCGCATCGTGTTCAGCCTGCCCACCGGCGGGGCGGAACTGGAAACCCTGCATGATGTGCTGTCCGGCATCGCGGCGCGGCTGGACATGAAATGGGCCCTGCGTGAAAGTGCGCGCCCCACGCGCACCGTCATCATGGTCTCGCGTTTCGACCACTGTCTTGTGGACCTCCTGTACCGCTGGCGGATCGGGGAACTGGCCATCGAGCCGGTAGCCATCATCTCCAACCACCCGCGTGAGACATTCGCCCATATCAGCCTTGAGGGAATCCCCTTCCATTACCTGCCGGTTTCCGCCGCGACCCGGGCCGAGCAGGAAGCGCGGATAGAACATGTGGTGCGGGATACCGGGGCGGAACTGGTGGTGCTGGCGCGCTACATGCAGATCCTGTCCGACCAGATGAGCGTGTGGCTTGCGGGGCGGTGCATCAATATCCACCATTCCTTCCTGCCCGGTTTCAAGGGCGCGCGGCCCTATCATCAGGCCTTTGCGCGTGGGGTGAAGCTGATCGGGGCGACCGCCCATTTCGTGACGCCCGATCTGGATGAAGGCCCGATCATCGAACAGGATGTCGAGCGGATCACCCATGCCGACAGCCCCGATGACCTGATCCGCAAGGGGCGCGACATCGAGCGCCGGGTGCTGGCCCGCGCCGTGCGTTACTTTACCGAGCGGCGCGTCATCCCCAACGGCCACAAGACGATCGTGTTCAGCCCATGATGTCCGACGGAAACGAAAGCCCCGCGTCACAGGATCATGACACCACGCGTACCGACGCCATGCCCGACCCGGACATGCAGTGCGCCGGCTTCCGGCAGGCGCGGCTGGCGCGCAAGACCGCGCTGATCGAGGATTATGTCGAACTGATCGACGACCTCCTCAATGATGGGCAGGAAGCCCGGCAGGTCGATATCGCCGCGCGGCTGGGCGTATCACAGCCCACCGTGGCCAAGATGCTGGTGCGGCTGGAGGCCGACGGGCTGGTCACGCGCCGCCCCTATCGCGGCATCTTCTTGACCGAGGCGGGCCATGACATGGCGCGGCAGAGCCGTGAGCGGCACCATACGGTCGAACGCTTCCTGCGCGCGCTGGGCGTGAGCGAGGCCAATGCCCGCATCGACGCCGAAGGGATGGAGCATTACGTGGGCACGGAAACGCTGGACGCCTTCCGTCACGCGCTGGATGCCGGGTTGGCCGATTTTCTGGAAAGCAGCCTGAAAAACAACTGACTGATAAAAGTCATCAGGACTTCCGGTTTTTTACACAGATGACGTGTCCTGAAGTATTTTGAAAAAAGCTTCACCGGAAACTTCCTTATGATTTGCGGGATGTCCCAAAGGCAGGCCGGAAAGAAATGCCGCGACTGACCCATTGCCGGAAGGGGAGGCCATGACCCGACGCGCAGGCTCCGCCGACCTGCCCCTGCATACGGGCCGCGTGCCCGCATGGCTTGGCCAGCGCATGGCCCGCCTTGGCGCGGTCATGACGCAGGCCATCATTCACCATTACGGGCGTGACGAGTTCCTGCGCCGCCTGGCACATCCGTTCTGGTTCCAGTCCTTTGGCGCGGTCATGGGCATGGACTGGCATTCATCGGGCATGACAACCGCCGTGATCGGCGCGCTCAAGCGCGGGCTTGCGCCACTGTCGGATGAGCTGGGGCTGTATGTATGCGGCGGTCGCGGTCGCCATTCCCGCCGTACGCCTGATGAACTGCTGGATGTAGGTCACGCCACCGGCCTTGACGCGACCCCGCTAGTGGCGACGAGCCGCATGGTGGCCAAGGTGGACAGCGCCGCCGTGCAGGACGGGTTCGACCTGTACCTGCATGGCTTCGTGGTGGCGGCGGACGGGCGGTGGACGGTCATCCAGCAGGGCATGCACACCGGGCGGCGCATGGCCCGCCGCTATCACTGGCTGTCCGAAGGGCTGGACAGTTTTGTCGAGGCCCCGCATGCCGCCATTGATGGCCGCGCCACGGGCAGCGCGATCCTGAACCTGACGGACAGGCGGGCCGGGGCCTCACGCCAGGGGCAGATGACCGTCCTGCACGAGATGGGGCCGGACCGGCTGACCCATGAGCTCATGCGGATCGAGGGCGTGCCCCCGCCGCCCGCCCCGGCGCAGGGGGAACTGCCGCACCTGCTGATGCCCGCCCGCCATGATGTCCGGCCGGTGGATGTGAACATGCGCCGCCTGCATGGCGCGCTGGCGGCGGCGGCGGAAGCCGGGCCACGGGATTTTTCCGACCTGCTGCGCGTGCCGGGCGTGGGTGCCCGCACCGTGCGGGCGCTGGCGCTGGTGGCCGAGGTGGTGCATGGCGCGCCGTGCCGCTTTTCCGACCCGGCGCGGTTTTCACTGGCGCATGGGGGCAAGGATCGCCACCCCTATCCGGTGCCGGTTGCGGTTTATGACCGTACCCTGTCGGTCATGAAGGCGGCGGTTACGGCGGCGCGGCTGGGGCGGGAGGAACGGCTGGACGCCATCCGGCGCCTCGACAGTGCGGCAAGGCGGCTGGAGCGGGATGCAACGGGACCATCCTTCGCCACCGTGATGGCCGATGAGCGCGCCCGTTCGCACGAATATGGGGGGCGATCGGTCTTCGGTTATGAACCACCGCCGCCCCGCCCGGTTTCAGAAGGGCAGGTGGACTGGGTCATGCGCCATGATGGCAAGCCACGCGACCAGAAGGAATCCGACCACGATGCGCGCCATAAGGCGGGGTAAGGGGGCATGTGACATGCGGGTATGATACCGGGGCAAATGCGGCGGAACTGCGGTTGACCCAGCCCGCCAGCCCGAACAGCCCAGCGCCATGCCAGAGAGGCCGCATTATTCATGACACCACCCGACAACAGCCTGCCCACGCCCCCGCAGCCAGCCCATACGGCCGATACGGGGCGTGAGGCCGCGCTGCACCGTTACCGCCGCAGGCCCATTGCCTTCATGCTGCATTACGTGCGGCGGCATGGCCGGGGTCATGCCACCATCATCGGTGCGATCATGGTGGCGGTTGCGTGCAACGTGGGCATATCCGCCATCATCCGCCACCTGGTCAACGGTATGTCGGAAGGGCAGCAGGGGCGCGAGGCCATATGGGTTTCCATTGTCCTGTTCTGCCTGACCATCATCTGTGACAACGCGGCCTGGCGGCTGGCGGGGTGGACGGCATCAGGCGTGATCGTGCGGGTTGGCGGTGATGTGCGCCATGACCTGTTCCGCTACCTGACGGGGCATGCCAGCACCTATTTTGCCGAGCGGCTGTCCGGCGCGCTGGCGGCGCGGGTCTCGGCTGCGGCGGCGGCCGTGGAATCGCTGGAGAACATGGCGGCGTGGAACCTGTTGCCCGCCGGTCTGAACCTGCTGCTGGCCATTGCGACGCTGGGCACGGTCAGCCCGTGGATGGCGCTGGCGCTGGTGGCCATGACCATGGGGGTGGGGTTCGTGATCTACCGTCTGGCCGGGCGCGGGCAGGGGCTGCACCTGTCCTATGCCCGTGAGGCGGCGGAGGTGGATGGCGAGATGCTTGACGTGGTGCAGAACCTGCCGCTGGTGCGCGCCTATGGCATGATCGGTGCGGAACACGCCCGCATGCGCCAGCGCATTGGCGGTGAGACCGGCATGCACACCCGCTCGCTGCGCTACATGGAAAAGCTGCGCATGATCCATTCCTTCGTCACCGCGTTCATGACCACGGGGCTGCTGGTATGGGCCGTGCTGCTGTGGCGCATGCACCGCGCCACCACTGGCGATGTGGTGATGGTGACGACACTGGGCTTCCTGATCCTGAACTGCACGCGCGACTTCGCCTTTTCCATGGTGGAGGCCATGAAGCACGTCACCCGCCTGGCGGAGACGCTGGATCACCTGCTGGCCCCGCACGAGCGCAGCGGGGTGGCGGAGACGGTCATGCTGTCCCCTGCCGGGGGGCGGGGGCATGTCCGGCTGCGTGATGTCAGCTTCGCCTATCCCGGTGGCGCGCCCGTGCTGTCGCATTTCAATCTCGATATCCCGGCGGGCGCCCGCATCGGGCTGGTGGGGGTGTCCGGTTCGGGCAAGAGCACCGTGCTGGCCCTGCTGCAGCGCCAGCGTTTCGTGCAGGAAGGCGCGGTCGAGATTGATGGCGTCAATATCCTTGAACTGGATGACGCCAGCCTGCGCGCCAGCATGGCGGTGGTGCCGCAGGATGTGTACCTGCTGCGCCGCTCCGTGCGCGAGAACATCCGCTACGGTCGCCCCGATGCGACCGAGGCCGAAGTCACGGCGGCGGCGGAGGCGGCGGGCTGCGCCAGTTTCATCGCGGCCATGCCCGCCGGGTTTGATACGATCGTGGGGGAACGCGGGGTGATGCTGTCTGGCGGGCAGCGCCAGCGCATCGCCATTGCAAGGGCGTTCCTGCGCAATGCGCCGGTACTGATCCTTGATGAGGCGACCAGCGCGCTTGATGGGGAAAGCGAGCGCCATGTCCATGCCGCGCTGGAGCGGCTGATGGTGGGGCGCACCGTCATTGCGGTTGCGCACAGGCTGTCCACCCTGCGCGGGTTTGACCGGATCGTGGTGATGGAACAGGGGCGCATTGCCCAGCAGGGCAGCATGGCGGAACTTGAACGCGTACCCGGCCCCTATCGTGACCGGCTGCTGGCCGGTGCGCGCACCCTGCCGGGTTAAGGTGGCGGCGGCGCGCCGTCAGGCCGGGCGGGGGGCGTGGCATCGGCGGGCGGGCTCATGTCGATCAGGCGCGCAACGGCGGTGCGGGTGCTGAGCAGCCCGTGCGTGGCCTGCCCCCGGTCATCGGGCATGGCCTGCTGCGGGGTCATGAACAGCATGCCCTGCGGGAAGGCGAGCAGGATACGCCTGCGGCGCAGGAAGTTCATGCCCAGCACGTTGTAGGTGGTCTTCTCGATATTGACATCAAGCGGCAGGTCACGCCACGCGCCGATCGTGACATTGTCAAAATGGTGCCGGTGCCCCGTCAGGATACGCCCTGCGTTGGTGCGCACGTTCATGTCCTGATGGAGGATCGCCCCGCTCAGCCCGATCGTGCGCGCGACCTTGCGCGTGAGGGAGGACATGTCCGCCCCCGGCTCGATTTCCATCCGCACCGGATGCTCCCCGATCTGTACGGTAATGCCGGTCAGCCGTCTGGTTGTGTCAGGCAGCAGGGGGGTGCCCATGGCGTCCGCGCCCAGCCAGTTTGCGTTGGGTGTACATTCCGGCGTGTCCGTGGTCAGGAACAGGACCATCCGCCGGGCGGGAAAATCAAACAATACGTTGTAATTGCTTAATATATCATACCCGATAATGCCAAGAACCGGCTGGTCGTTGATCTGGGGCCTGCCTATGCCCTCCATCACGGCGGGTATGCCCTGCGCGGTGCCGTTGCTTATGCGCAGTTCGTTCAGGACCGTGGTGTAGGTCTTGCCCGTGCCCGCGATGGTCTGGATGCGGATTGTGGATTCCACGGGGAAATCATAGGGGGAACCGGCGTAAACGCCCATCCGCCCCTGTGTCACGCTGACATAGGACAGCCCGCTTGTAGCGTTGAATGTGGCGGGAATGATGGGGCTGCCGCTGTTGGTCAGCAGGGGGGCTGCGATGACATGCGCCAGGCAGGCTTCCGGCAGGCCATAGAGCTGCGCGGGCGCTGGCGGGGTGGCATGGCGTGGGGCGGCGTGCGCGGGCGGGCAGGCCAGAACCGTCATGGCCAGAGCCAGCAGGGCCAGCGCGGCCATGGGGCGGCTGACAGGGGTGGCGGCGCTAGCCGGGCTGGCCCGCCGTGGTGCCCGTGTGCCCGGTCTGCGTGTCAGGCGGGGCTTCAGTGTGGTCAAAGCGGCTGTAATCAACGGTTATCCGCCCATCCGGCCCTGCGTTTATGATATCCACGAAACGGTGATTATACAGCATGCGGTCAAATCCGTAAGCCGAGCGCGCGAATACACTCTGGCCCGAGGCTTCGTCCGTTCCGGTCAGGCTGACGATGATTTCAGCCTCCTCGGCCGAAAGGTCATGTTCCGTCATGCCATAAAGCGGGCTGTGTTCATTGATGATGTGGGTGGGCGTGCAGGTAAAACGCAGCACGGGAATATGGGACTGTTGCAGCGGCAGCGGGTCGAACTGCCGCACCACCCGCCCGCTGGGCGTGCGGATGAGCCGGGCCAGCGCGAATTCCACATCAACCGACAGGATCGGGCTGCGCCTGCAGTTCGCGATGCGGATGTCGAGGTGAAGCTGGCTTCCCTCGGCCAGGATTAGCGCCTTGCGGCTGAACATGACCCGGGCGCGGGGGCGCGAAAAGCGTGCGAAGATCAGCCCCGTAGCCAGGGCATTGATCATCATGCCCCCCAGCACTTCCACCGTCGCCAGCAGGTTGGCGGTGTGGCTGACAGGGGTCATGCCGCCATAGCCCACCGTGGAGAGCGTCTGCACGCTGAAAAAGAAATAATCGGCGAAGTTGCCGGGGTGCGCGCCGGTTATGCCGCTGCCATCGGCCATGTAGAGCAGGGCGAACACCAGATTGACCCCGACATACAGGATCAGGGAGCCATAAAAGAATGTACTCCATGGGGCGGTGAGCGCGTGATGGTAGAAATCCGACCAGATCCGGTCCACCTGCCCCACGCGTATGATGGCGTCATGCCCGTGATCTTCCACCCGGTGGGCACGGAATGGTCGTGCCCCCGCCGGGCCGGTAGATTCGTGGGGAGGCGCGGCATTCCGGGCCATGGTGTTCCTGTCCGCACATCATGAGGCATCAGGATCATGCTGACCTGACAAGTTTTGTAATATTACAGATGTGTCAGTGGGGCAATGTGCCCGGTGATGGACAGGGCCGTGCGGGATTTGCATATCCATGCCATCTGGCAGGCAGGAGGGAACACATGACGGAACTGACGCCCGAACGGATGGAACATATGGCCACCACGCTGGAGGGGAGCGGCCGCTACCGCGTCCTGCGCCCGCTGGAGGCACGGGTGCTGGACGCTTACCCATCCACACCGGGCACGCGGCTGGGCATGTTCCTTGACCTTGAGACAACGGGCCTGAGCGCGGCGAAGGACGAGATCATCGAATTCGGGATCGTACCGTTCGTCTATACGCTGGAGGGGAAGATCCTCGGGACGCTGGAGCCTTTCAGCCGCCTGCGCGAACCGTCATGCCCCATTCCCGCGCAGATTACGGCGCTGACCGGCATCACCCCCGAAATGGTGGCGGGCCAGTCCGTCACGCCCGAGGAAGTGGCGGGATTTGTCGCGCCCGCCTCCCTGATTATCGCACATAATGCATCTTTTGACCGCAAGTTTGCCGAGCGGTTCAGCCCCGTCTTCACCACCAAGCCATGGGCATGTTCCATGCGGGATGTGGACTGGGCGGCGGAGGGGTACGAAGGGCGCAAACTGTCCTATCTAGGCATGCAGGCGGGGTTCTGGTTCGACGGGCATCGCGCAACGGATGACTGCCAGGCGGGCATTGCCATACTTGACCGGGTCCTGCCGGTTTCGGGCCGCCCGGCGCTGGCGGCGCTGCTGGAAAATGCGCGGCAGATACGCTGCCGCATCTGGGCTGAAAATGCGCCCTATGAATACAAGGACATGCTGCGCCAGCGTGGCTACCGCTGGAATGATGGAACGGATGGCAACCCGCGCGCATGGTCGATCTCCCTGCCCGAAGCGGAGGTGGAGGGGGAGCTGGCCTTCCTCTCGGCCGAGGTGTACGCGCGCCCCGTCGAACTGCCGGTAACCCGCATTACCCCATGGGACCGCTTTTCCACTCGGTGCTGAGGGGAGCGGGCGCGCCTGAAAACTCTTTTTTCATATTTTCATGAAACAACGTGAGCTACGGAAAACGGTGCGGGATGCCCGGGCTGGCGCGCGTATGGGAATGTGAAAAATGAGCAACCTTGGGAATGCGTATTTTGATACAGGCAATACGATCACGCAAAGCGGGTCGTACACGCTGGCGCCAGTTGCGATTCTGGGCGCTGCGGGAAATGCCGAGGTTGATATCACCTCCGCCGATGGCAGCCCGGTTACGGCGAGCGTCTCCCTCAACGGGCTGCTTGATACATCCGTCACGGCGCTCAGCACCTATACCGTCACGGCGGAAAAGAACACATATGTCACGGTCACGACCGGTGCCGTGTCCCTTGGCACCCATGTTGTCGTAAATGCCGATGGCGGCAGCGCCAACCTGGCCGGTGGCCTGCTGGAGGCCGTGTCGGGCATTACGGTCAACATATCCAATGGCGGGATGTTTGACGGTAACGGCATGATTTCAGCCGCCAGCGCGCTGACACTCAACTTTCAGGATGGTGGCGGCACGCTGAACCTCGTGGGGTCCAGTGACGGGCTGGCGCTGCTTGACGGCGCCAGCATAAACGGGTTTGGCGCCGGGGATAACATCATTGTTGAAAGTAACGGCGCCACGGCCACCATATCGGATGTCAGTTATGACGGCCTGTTCAATACATCCACCATAACATTCTCCAACGGCGATACGCTGGAACTGAACGGGGAATATCAGGATACCGACCCCGATGCGGACAACTACCTTGCAACCGTTGCGGACACCCAGGGCATGGGCACGGTCCTGGTGTGTTTCCTGCCCGGCTCCATGGTCCGCACCGCGCGTGGCGAGGTCGCCATTGAAGACATCAGGGTAGGGGACGAGGTTCTTGTCCTGGAGGAAGGGGCGGAGGTTTTCCATCCCGTAAGCTGGGTGGGCATGCAGTCGGTAACCGTGCGGCCGGGGCTTTACCCCGATGAGGCCGGTTATCCCGTGCGTATTGTTCGCGACGCGATTGCCGCGGGCGTTCCGTACAAGGACATGCTGGTTACGCCCGAACACTGCCTGTTCATGCAGGGGCGTTTTGTTCCGGTCCGCATGCTGGTCAACAACCGCACCATTTATTATGACCGGGATATTACCTCATATACTTACTACCATCTGGAAACGGGGCATCATTCCGTCATCACGGTGGATGGTGTCCTGACTGAAAGCTATCTGGATACGGGTAACCGCCATGGTTTCCGGCAGCCGGGGCCGGTTGTGGGCTTTCCGGGGCGGGAGAAGACATGGGCTGCGGATAGCGCCGCGCCGCTGGATGTGTCGGCCGGTTTTGTCAGGCCGATCTTTGACGCCATTGCCGCGCGTGCGCGCGACCATGACATTGCCCCCCATGGCCCGGCCATGGAAACCACGGCGGATGCCGACCTGCATCTTGTAACGGATTCCGGCACGGTCCTGCGCTGCATGCACCATGCAAGCGGATTTGCCTTTTTCATGGTCCCGCCCGGCGTGCAGATGGTGCGGGTCATGTCACGCACCAGCCGCCCGTCCGATACGGTTGGCCCCTATGTGGATGACCGCCGTCATTTTGGTGTGCTGATACAGGATATACAACTGTTTGAAGGCAATGTCGGGCGTTCCATCGCAACGCATCTTGCACCCGACGTGCCCGATGGATGGTACGCAGGCGAAAGCACGGCCAGCCGCTGGACCAACGGGCGGGCATTGCTGGAACTGGGGCCGCGTTATCCGGCATCCATCGGCCTGCTCTGCATGCAGGTGCGTGTTGCCGGTCCCTATCCCCTTGTGGTGGAGGGGGAAGCGGACGATGGCCTGACACGCCTTACGGCCTGAAAGCGCGGGTTGCCGTGTTCCATGCGGGGATTTGTGGTCCATCCCCTGGCTGGCGGCAGGATTAAAGCCGTAACCTCATTTCTGACAGGAGATCGGGCAGGTAAATCGTATTACAGGGTCAAGGGTTGAAATGAAGCGTTATAATTGCTCGGTCGTGGTCTGCGCCCGGTGGGAAAAGCCATATATACTTGAATGGATCACCTATTATAAATCCATCGGCTACGATCACATCTACCTGTACTGCAATGATGACAGCCCGGAGGAACTTTATCGGGAGATCCTGCCGTTCATTGTGGGGCGCGACCCCTTTGTCACCTTCATACATTTCAGGGTGCAGGGCTTCCAGCAGCAGATGTACCTGCATTTCCTGACCAATTACCACCATGAAACGGAATGGGTCAGTTTTTTCGATGTTGATGAATTCCTGACCATTCCCGCATTCCGTGATGTTGATGATCTGGTCGCCCATTACCCGGAGGCTGACTGCATCCTGTTTTACTGGATCGTGTTCGGCCATAACGGCCATGAAACCAACCCGCCGGGGTCTGTTCTGGAAAATTACAGGCGCAGGGCCACCGGTGTTAATGAATACACCAAGTATATATGCCGCACGGCATGCCTGCTGGATGACAGGATTTTCTCACCCGAGGGGTTCGGGTTCTGGCACAACCCGGCCAGCCACGCCTATGGGGAGATCAGGGTCGTGGATGTCCTGCACCGGCGGGATACCAGCGTAAATACCCTGTCCGCCCGGGAAATGGAGCTTGTTGAACATACGGCCAGCGTCCATCACTACATGATCAAGTCACGCGATTACCTGAAACACCGCATACGGCGTGGAACAGGTGGCGCGTTTTCCGGTCAGGTCATATGGGATGAAACGGAACAGGGCAGGAAGGATGCGCTGGAAGACTCCCTGCGCCGGTTCAATGCGGCGGAAAATACATCGCTGTGCAATTACTGGCATGACATGGCCCGCAGCGCGGGGGACATAACGGTGCCCCCCATGGTGGCGGGCAGGATCATTTCCGTAAACAGGCCGTGCGAGCAGAGCAGTACCAGCGCATGGTCCATTGGCGATGATACCCGATCTGATGCGGGCAACGCCGTCAACGGCGTTATCAACGGCCTTGCGAAATTCCATACGGATATTGAAGAAAATCCATGGTGGCAGGTCGATCTGGGGGGCCTGTACAGGATCGAGGACATACTCATTTACAATATCATCGCCCCCCCACGGCAGCGGTGCCGGAATATCCGCATGGAATATTCCGGCGATGGTAAGAATTTCCGTTTCGGGTTTGAAAAAATGGATGACTGCCCCGTCGGGAACCTGGCGACGGGGCCGTACCATGTGCGGACATCCCTTACGGCCCGCTTCATCCGCCTGACCCTGATCGGGCGGGATTTCTTCCATCTCGACCAGGTCGAGATATATGGGGAGCCATGCGGGGCGGCCTGACGTAAGGCAATCCCGCCGCTCCCCTTTGCCAATACGCGCGGCATGGCAGGTCAGGGGAGTGTTCCGTCCCTGCCATGCGATGTGCCTTATCTTTCCAGTGTGGGGGACATGATGGGGCGTGTCAGGTTCTCATCAGGGTCGGGTCCGTGGGTGTGGGGCGGGGGCACGTCCCCTGTGGCGGGGGCATTATGCAGCCCGGAATACTGGAGCGGATCGACCGAAAACAGGCTGTTGGGGGCCGGAAGCCGCGTTGCGTCCCATCCACCGCCACATGCCCGGATCAGCCCGACCTGTGCCTGCAGGTAGCGGGTCTGGACCTCCACCTGCTGTATGCGGGCGTCAAGCGTGCTGACCTGCGCGATCAGCACGTCCAGATAGCTGGCAAGCCCACCCTTGTACAGGTTCATCGTAATGTCCTGCGTCTGGCTGGCGGCCCCCACGGCCGCGCGCAGGCGGTTGTTTTCACTATCAAGCCGGTTGGTGCGCGACAGCCCGTCCTCCACATCACGGAAGGCGGTCAGTACCGTCATGCGGTAATGGTCGCGTGTCTCACGGTAGGCGGACCAGCTCTGTTGCAGTTCGGCCCGGCGCAGCCCGCCTTCGAACACCGGCATGGTCACCGTCGCGCCATAGGTCCACATGCTGTTGGCAAGGTTGGCCAGATTGAACCCGTTGTCACTGAACCCGCCATCCATGTGAAAGGAGACATGCGGGTAAAAGGATGCCCGCGCGATCCCGATGGCCCGGTTGGCCTGTGCCATCTGCCGTTCCGCCATGGCGACATCCGGCCTGCGCTCCAGCAGTTCCGATGGCATGCCCGTTTTCAGCGCGAAGCGGTTGGTGTTCAGGTGGCTGTCCGGCTCGATGTGGAAGGATGAAGGGGCGACATTGACCAGCACGGCAATGGCATGTTCCATCACCTCACGCTCGGCCTGTATATCGAGCAGGCGGGCCTGCGTGGTGTAGAGCTGGTTTTCGGCACGCGCCACATCCAGCCGCGATGCCGCCTGATCGGCCAGGCGTGTCTGCGTCATCCGCAGGGAGTCCTGATAATACCCGATCGACTGGCCATAGATGGCCGCCTGCGCATCAAGCCCGCGCAGGGTGAAATAATCACTGGCCAGCTCGGCCTGCAGGCTGAGCCGCGCATTGGCGTATTCGGCGGCCTGTTCCTGTGCATAATCCTTCTGCAACCGTACGCGGTTACGGATGGAGGACCAGAAATCAGGCTCCCACGACGCCATGCCGCCATAGAATTCGTCTGAATCGGTAATGGGGCCTTTATAGCGGAACAGCCGCTCGGCCGAGCTTTTGTTGTTGCTGCCGCCAAAGGCGATCCCGAAATGCGGCAGCAGGTCGGCCCGTGCCTCGCTTACGATGGTGCGCGCCTGCACGAAGCGTTCGGCGGCCGCCTGCAGGTCTCCGTTATGTTCGGTGGCCTGTGCCTCCAGCGTGTCCAGTTGCGGGTCAGCAAAGGTTGTCCACCAGTCGGGGCGGATGCTGTCATCCATCGGGTGCGCCACCGCGAACGGGGCCTGCCCCTGCCATGTGGCGGGAATGACATAATGCGGCGCGTGATAGACGGGTGCCAGGTCGCACCCCGCCAGTGACAGCAGTGAAAGGACACAGGCCCCGCCCATGGGTACGGAGCGGCGGATGTCTGGCGCCATCATTCATCGTCCTTTTCGGATACGTCGTTGCTGTATCCGGCCATGGGCTGGACAACATGCACCTTTTCGCCCTCCAGCAGGTCGGCGGGCGGGTTGTCGATGATCCGGTCGGCAGGCGTGATGCCGGAGAGGACCTGCGTCGCCCCATCGCCCATGCGGCCCACCGCAATGTCACGGAAATGCGCGACATTCTGCCCATCGACCACCGCGACCTGCATGCCGTGTTCCTGAAACACCAGCGCGCCGGTGGGAATGCTCAGGTGGCCCCCCTGCTCGGGCGCGCTCAGGCTCACGGCGGCAAACGTGCCCGGCCACAGGGCGTGGTCGGTGTTGTCGATAATGAACTCGCTTACACTGGTGCGGGTATCAGGGTCATAGCCGCCCGATACGGTCAGGAAGCGGGCTTCAAACACCCGGTCGGGAAACTGCGGCACATGCACGCGCGCGCGCAGGCCGGGCTGTAGGATGTAGGACATGTTTTCCGGTATGGAGACGAACAGCCGCATCTGGTGCGTGTCCGCCACGCTGAACAGTTCGCTGGCCCCGCCATTGGCGTTCAGGTTGCCGCCGCCTTCATGCACGTAGTCACCCACGTTGATGTCACGCTCGGTCACCACCCCGTCAAAGGGGGAGACGATGATCTTGAAGCGTTCAAGGGCGGCGTAGCGGTCAAGGTTGTGGCGCGCGGCTTCAAGGTCGGCCGCGGCGGATTTCTCGTTGGCGTCCTGAACCGAGACCGACTGCCCCGACACGGCCTGTGACTTGCCCATGAGCCGCCAGCGCTGGGCGGTGACTACGGCCAGGTCGTATTTCGCCTGCGAGGACTGGAGATCCGCCTGCGCCTGCGCGAACTGGGCGTCGAGGCCGGGAGTATTGATTTCAGCCAGCACGTCCCCGCTGGAAACATGCGCGCCGTAATCCTTGTACCACATCCGCACATAGCCCGAGACCTGCGGGTAGATCGGCGCTTGGTACCATGCGTCGATCGTGCCGGGCAGGTCGAGGTTGACCTGCCGTGCCTCGGCATGGGGGATGATGACCATGACATCGGGTATGGCCGCCGCCATGGCGTCCCGGCGCAGGGCGGCGGCATGGTGCACGCGCCCGACCAGCAGGTAGCCGCACCACCCGGCAAGGAGTGCCGTTCCCGCCATGATTATGGTTCTTGATGAAGTTCTGGTGGCCATGGGGTCATTTCCTCCCGGCGGGGGCGGGGCGGTTGTGCAGGATTGCGTAAACACAGGGCACGAACAGGAGCGTGGAGACGGTAGCCACCAGCAGGCCGCCGATGACCGCGCGCCCCAGCGGCGCGTTCTGGGAGTTGCTCATGGCCATCGGCACCATGCCGATCACCATGGCCAGCGCCGTCATCAGCACGGGGCGGATGCGGCCGTACCCGGCCTCCACCGCCGCGCGCAGGGCGTCGCCATGTTCCTCGATCCGTTCACGCGCGAACGAGACGACAAGGATCGAATTGGCCGTGGCCGTGCCCATGCACATGATCGCGCCCGTCAGCGCCGGCACGGACAGGCGCGTATGGGTCAGGAACAGCGCCCATGCGATCCCCGCCAGCGCGCCGGGCAGGGCGGTGATGATGATGAAGGGGTCAAGCCATGACTGGAAATTGACCACGATCAGCAGGTAGATCAGCAGGACCGACACCACCAGCCCGAACACCAGTTCCGTATAGGAATGGCGCATGGTCTCGGTCTGGCCACGGATCACCACGGCGGCGGTGGAGGGCACCATGGATTCCGTCTGGCGCAGCACGCGGCGCACGCCCGCGGTGACCTGCCCCAGATCGGCCCCTTCGGCGGAGATGTAGATATCGACCTCCGGCATGGAGTTGAAATGCGAGACCTGACCCGGCGTGCCGGTGGCCATGACATTGCTGATCCCGCCCAGAAGCTGCATGTGCCGCCCCTGCGGGTCGCCATCACCCTTGTCCACCGGGATGGTCATGAGGTTGTTGAAATGGGTGAGCTGGTCCTGTGAGACATAGACATTGAGCGGGAAGGTGATGCCGGTCTGCGGGTCCAGCCAGTATTGCGGGTCCACCGTCTGGCTGCCCGACAGGGTCATGAGTTCGTTATTGGCCAGGTCCGCTTCCGTCATGCCGGTGGCCTGGCCGAAGGTGCGGTTGCCCTGCACGAACAGTGTCGGGGTTTTCATGGTCTGCTGGATCGTGACATCTGCCGCGCCGGGCACGTGGCGCAGGCGGTTGACCAACTGGCGGGCATATTCGTAATTGTCGCGCAGGTCAGGGCCGGAAATCTGCACGTCGATGGGGGAAGGCGAGCCGAAGTTCAGGATCTTGGCGGTCAGGTCGGCAGGCTGGAACGTAAACACCGTGCCCGGAAACCGTGCTGACAGGTCGCGGCGCAGGGTGGCGCGGTAATCCCACACCGGCGTTTCCTCATCCTTCAGCGCGATGGTGATGTCACAGTCCTGCGTGCCGATGGTGGGCGTGGGAATGAACGCCTGGTTATGCGCACCTTCGGGCAGGCCGCAGTTCTCGATCATGGTATCGACCTTGCCGGGAAAGAGGGCGTTGATGCGGTCTTCCACCAGCGAGGCCTCACGCCCCGCCACCTCGATACGCGTGCCCAGTGGTGCGCGCATGTGCATCTGGAGCGTGCCGGATTTCGTTTCTGGAAAGAAATCACGCCCGGCCATGAAGTACAGGCCCATCGAGCACACCGAAAGCCCGAGGAACACCGCGACAAACCGCTGCCGCCGCGCAATCGCCCGGCGCAGCACGCTGGCGTACTGCTCGCGGAAGGTATTGAACCCGCGCTCGAACGCCTGCTGGAAGCGTTCGGGCAGGCGGCGGGGATATTGCAGTTTATGGACCTGCGGTTCGCAGTGGTGGGAATCCCCATGCCCCGCCACGCTGTGCCCGGCCAGAAGGTATTTGGCCATGGTCGGCACCAGCGTGCGCGACAGGATGAAGGACGCGATCATGGCGAAGATGATGGCCTCCGCCATGGGCATGAACAGCCAGCCCGCAACCCCGCTCAGCCCGAACAGCGGCAGCCAGACGATGCAGATGCACGTGGTGGCGACAAAGGTGGGAATGACGATCTGGTTCGCCGCGTCAATAATGGCAAGTTCCAGATGCTTGCCCATTTCCAGATGCGCGTCGATGTTCTCGATCATGACCGTGGCGTCATCCACCAGGATGCCCACCGCCAGCGCCAGCCCGCCCAGCGTCATGACATTGATGGTCTGCCCCGCCCAGTGCAGGCCGATGATGGCGCACAGTATGGCCAGCGGGATGGAGGTGGCGATGATGACCGTCGGCCGCCACGACCCCAGGAACAGCAGCACCACCATGCCGGTCAGGGCGGCGGCGGTCAGCATTTCGCGCACCACGTCGAAGATGGAATCCTTCACGAAGATCGAGGCGTCACCCAGGATGCTGACCTTCACATCCGGCGGCAGCAGCTTCTGTATGCGCGGCAGCAGCGCCTTGGCCCCCGCCACCACGTCCAGTGTCGAGGCGTCGCCACTTTTCATGACCACGATCTCCACGCCCTGCCTGCCCTTGACCAATACGAGGTTCGTCTGCGGGCGGCCGCCGCGATACACCTCCGCCACGTCATGCACGTAGATCACGGCATTCCCCACCCGCTTGACCGGAATATCGCCCAGTTCCTTCATGGAGCGCGGGGTGGCGTTGGTCTGGACCATCCAGTCCGTGGCCGCGATCTTCTGGTCACCCGCGGGCAGCACGATGTTCTGCCCGCGCAGGGCGTTCTGCACATCCATGGCGGAGAGGTGATGCGCCTGGAGCTGCTGCTGGTTGAGCGAGACCATGACGAAACTGTCCATGCCGCCATAGGCCTGCGGCACCACGGCGCCCGGTACGGTCACCAGCAGCGGGCGCACGCGGATCATCGCCAGCTTGAACAGGTCGGATGGCGTCTGCCGGTCGGACGTGACCTGAAGGGTCAGCACCGGCACGGACGAGGCATCAAGGCTCATGACCATGGGGGAGGGGATGTTTTCGGGAAGCTGCTTGATCACCGTCTGTGAAATGGCGGTGACTTCGGCTTCGGCCTTGCCAATATCCGTTCCGGGCTGGAAGTATATGTTGACGATGCCGCGACCGTAATACGAACTGCTTTCCATATGTTCGATGCCCTCGACTGTCGAGGTCACCATCAGTTCGTAATTATAGATGATACGGCCCGCGAATTCCTCCGGCAGCATGCCGCCATAGGTCCAGACAACGGACACGACCGGAATGCGGATGTTGGGGAATACATCGGTTGGCGTACGGAATACCGACATGATGCCAAAGACCACGATCAGGATCGACAGCACCACGAAAGTATAGGGCCGACGCAGCGCGGTGACTACGATGGCGTTCATGGGATGGGGGATTCCCTATATTAAGATAACCATATCCTGATCGCTGACCAGAAATATTTATGCGCCGTATTACGCTTGGTTACACAATAACGGCGCATGAGTGTGGGGCTGTTACGGAACGGGGTCGGTATTGACTGCAAAGGGCATAATAAACCACTCCGGCATGATTGGGTGCAGCCTGCCGCTGCGGATTCCCGTGGCGTCTGCTCAGGCGAGAGATAGCGTGTTTTTTTACAAAGTATGAACGGATAATATTTAAAATAATTTTTCATTACATGCGTAATGCACGGTTATTACATGGACTTAATAAAGTAATTTTTAAGGGATCTTTTGCCTGTCATGTAAAACACGCGGCTGCGCGCGGTCATGTGCGCCGGGGCGGGCTGCATGGCGGGGTCAGCGTATTGCGATTGGCGCGGGGACTGCATCCTCCCTATATGTTGGCAGCAGTCGCCACATGCCGTGGCGTGATCCGGCCCGTCTTTTCGGTCTGGTTACAGGGATCGGGAGAACAGGACCGGCATTATGGAAGCCAGTAAGAACGGCGCGGGCACCGCCACGCAGGGGGCAGGGCAGACCGCAGGCGGGTTGCGCGGGCGCATGCGCGATATCGTGGCTGGCCTCACCCTTGCGTCCATGAACATCCCGCAGGTGCTGGGTTATACGCGCATCGCGGCCATGCCTGCCGTCACCGGGCTTTACACGGTCCTGCTGCCACTGGTGGCCTTTGCGTGCTTCGGGGCGTCAAGGCACCTTGTCGTTGCCGCCGATTCCGCCACCGCCGCCATTTTTTCCAGTGCGCTGGGGCGCATGGCCCCGCCGGGCAGCCCGCATTACATGGCGCTGGTCAGCATGGTGGCCCTGCTCAGTGCCGGGTTCCTGCTGGTGGCGCGGCTGTTCCGGCTGGGGTTCCTGGCGGATTTCCTGTCACGCACCGTGCTGGTGGGTTTCATGGCCGGGGTGGGCATACAGGTCGCGCTGGCCATGACGCGCGACATGCTGGGCATTGTCACCACTGCTCATAACCCGTTGCTGCAACTGGCCCAGACACTGGCGCACCTGCCACAGGCCAACGTGCCCAGCGTGATGCTGTCCCTCTGCGTGGTGGGGCTGATCATGGCAGGCGACCGGCTGGCCCCGCGTGCGCCGCTGGCGCTGGTCACGGTTGTGGCGGCGATCGTGGCCAGCATGACCCTTGGCCTGTCGCGTTACGGGATCGAGACCATCGGCCCGATCGAAAGCGGGCTGCCGCACCTGCGCGTGCCGGATGTTTCATGGAACGACATGCTGGCGCTGCTGCCGGTCAGCACATCATGCGTGTTTGTCATTATTGCGCAGAGTGCCGCGACATCCCGCGCCTTCGCCCTGCGCTTTCATGACCCGATGAACGACAATGCCGACATACTGGGCCTGAGCGCGGCAAATGCGGTGGCGGGGCTGAGCGGCACCTTTACCGTCAATGGCAGCCCGACCCAGACCGCCATGGCCGTGCGCGCGGGGGCGCGCAGCCAGGTGGCACAGTTGACCTTTGCCGCCGTCACCCTGTTCGTCCTGCTGTTCCTGACAGCCCCGCTGCATTACCTGCCGCGCTGCGTGCTGGCCTCCATCGTGTTTACCGTGGCGGTGGGCATGATCGACCTGCGGGCCATGCGGGCGATCCGGCGCGAAAGCCCCGGTGAGTTCGGGCTGGCGCTGGTGACGGCCGCCGCCGTGGTGGGTGTCGGGGTGGAACAGGGCATCTTTCTCGCCATCGCGCTCTCCCTGTTCCGCCATGTCCGCCACAGCTATGAACCCCATACGATGGTCCTGCGCTATGATCCCCATTCGGGCCTGCTGGAGCCTGACAGTGTTGCCGCGGGCCAGCAGACCGCGCCGGGGCTGATTGTCTATCGCTTCTGCGCGGACCTGTTCTACGCCAACTCCGCGCGCTTTGTGGGCGATGTGCGGCTGTTGCTGGAGCACCCGCCCGTGCCGGTGGTCTGTCTGGTGATTGACGCAAGTGCGATCACGGATGTTGATTTCTCGGCCGCGAGTGACCTGCGTGACCTGTTCACGGCGCTGAAGCAGCACGGTGTCAGCGTGATCTTTGGCCGCGTCAGCCCGTACCTGCGGGCGGATATGGATCGCCATCGCATTACCCCCATTGTGGGGGCGGGCAATATCCACGCCCAGCTTCACACCGCCATTGCGGCGGCGAAGGCCATCATGCACCCGCATCACGATTAACCCCCGCCACCGGGGGTGTTGTCATGGCTGGATGTGTGCAATCACCTTCAGCGCACCCGCAAGGCGCGTGGTTTCCGGGGTGGTCCCGTCCTGCCAGGCGGGGTCACGCAGTATGACGCGGGCCATGGCCTGCGTGCTGGCGTCATGGTTTTTCCATGCCCGCAGGAAGACCCGCAGCCTGCGTTCCAGCCAGTCGGGCAGGGTGCCGGAACGGACCATATCCCTGATGGTGATGACTTCGGTGCCCACCGTCATGGCGTTGAGCCGCATCTGGATATGCGCCAGCACGACGGAATGTGCCACGCCCTGCGCGTTGCGGACGGAGCGGACCATGCTCTCAGCATTTTCCAGCAGCCACTGATAGGCGGAAAGCGGATTGCGCGGGTCGGCCAGCGCCGCAAGCCGCCGCTGCGTCCAGGCTTCGGTCCGCTGGATGTGCGAATCAGGCCGGAAGGGCAGGACCAGCCGGAACGTCCACCATGCGAACAGGACCGCGCCGAGGAAGGCGGATGTCCCGTTGAAGAAGGCAACCTCGTCATAGCGCGCCTGATTGGCCGGGCCGATCAGCACGGGCAGGAACATGTTGAATGAAAAGGCATACCCCGCCGTGGCGGGCGTGCGCGCCGCCAGCCCGCCAATGGTCATGGGGATGAGCATCAGCAGTACCAGCACCTCCGGCGCGGTGATGGCGGGCATGACCAGCAGCACGAACACGGCCGCCACCACCGCGCACCACACGGCCCCCTTGAAAAAGGGGCTGGAGGCGAGGAGCGGGTTCTCCCGTGTTGCCAGCAGTCCGTACACAAGGGAGACGAACGATACGAACGCCGCCCCGGCGGGCCAGCCCGTTACCTCCCAAAACAGCCATGCGGCCAGGATGCCGGCGGCGGCGCGGATGCCATTTTCCGCCGCCTCCACCGCCAGCCTGCGCGAACGCAGGGCAAAGCGGAAGCGGTCCCCCGCCACGGGTGTCTCGCAGGCAAGGATATGGTTTTGTGCCGCCGCAAGGTCGGATGCGATGGCGGCATGCACGCTTTCCTGCGCCATCGTGCCCGTAATCGCCAGTGCGCGTGAACGCGCCACCGCCATCATCAGGTCCGCCAGCGCCGCACGGGCATGGTCCGCGACCCGGCGGGCCTGCGGGCCCATTTCCAGCGTGTCGTATTCCACGCGCCCGTTCGCGCCCACCAGTTCACCCAGCAGCCGTTCCTGCGCCCCCATGTCAAGCCGCCCGGCCGCCAGCGGCCCCATGCTGGCCGAAACCGCGCCCCATACCGTATTGAGCCGGCCGAGCAGGCGGGTGCGCGCCTGTTCGTGCAGGGCGGGGATAAACAGCGCCGCCAGCGTTGCCTCGCACACGATGCCCAGCACGATATAGGACCCGCGTGAGACGGCGATGTTGAATACGTCATCCGGGGCGATGATCGCGCCCGTGGCCACGATGGCGGAGGTAAAGCTTGTGACCAGCAGGCCGTAGGAACGGTAGCCGTCAAAAAAAGTGGCGCAGCCGCAGCACAGCCCGATCCACAGCGCCAGCCCCGCAAAGAACAGCCCCGGCGCCTGCGGGAAGGCCGCGATCAGCGCGACCGCCGCCGCGCAGCCGATCAGGGTACCCGCGATGCGCCACCGCGCCTTGGACAGGGATTCGCCGCGTGATGACTGCGCCACCACCCATACCGTCAGCGGCGCCCATTGCGGGCTGTCCAGTTCCATCCACATCGCGATCAGGAGCGAAAGCGCTGCTGCAAGTGACGTGCGGACGGCAAACATCACATCCGCCGTGGAGGGGGCAAGCAGCCAGCGCAGTTTCACCCGCCACCGGGCCACGAGCTCATGGCCGGGACCGGACAGGGCGTACAGCAGTGTCCGCGCCGGGGCTGCGGCGGCATTGGTCTCGGCATTCATGGCGGCACCCTCCCGGTCAGGAAAAGTGCAGGCTGCGAGAATGGGTTGCCTACGTCCAAGTCTTTATGATGATCTTGTCATAAGCAGAAGTTATGATGCAGATGACAACCTGCCGCGCCAGCATGGCAGGCGCTACGTGTGGGCACTGGTTTTCCGGCTTTTGAACCCATAATGGCGGGGAAGATCATTGATCAGGGGCAAAAGCAGATGAAGACGGCCTTTCTTTCCTCTGGCATGGCGCTGGCCTTTGCGGCGTTTTCCTCGTTTTCGATCAGCGATGCGTATTCCAAACTGCTCGCGGGCCAGCTTGATCCCTTTGAGGTCGCCTTCTCCGGTGGTGTGTTCGGCTTCCTGATCATTCCCTTCATCCGCCGTCCCTCGGAATCCTATGCGGACATCTTCTCGCCCCGCCAGCCGGTCATGTGGCTGGTGCGGGCGGTGTCCATATTCGCCGCGACTGCCGCCAGCGTCGAGGCCTTCATGCTGCTGCCCATGCCCGAGGCGCTTTCGCTCATGTTCCTCATGCCGCTGTTCGTGACCATCCTTTCGGTCATCCTGCTGCATGAAAAGGTATCGGGCTGGGCGTGGCTTGCGGTCATCCTTGGCTTTGTGGGGGTGCTGATCGTGCTGCGCCCCGGAGTGCGCGCGCTTCATTTCGGGCATCTGTGCGCCCTGATCGCGGCGGTGGCCAACGCGGTTGGTGTGATCGCCTACCGGCTGGCGGGATCGAACACGCCCCGGCTTTCCCTGTTCGGTTCCAGCCTGTTCGGCCCGCTGGTGGGGGATGGCGCGCTCATGCTGGCCCATGCCCACTGGCCGCACGGGGCCAGGACGTGGCTGTTCCTGTTCGGTTATGGCTTTCTGGCGGCGCTGGGCCAGCTTTTCATGATGATGGCGACCGCGCGCGCGCCTGCCAACCGTGTGGCCCTGCCGCAGTACAGCCAGATGCTGTGGGCCGTGGCGTTCAGCTATTTCCTGTTCCACCAGCCGCTTGATGGCTGGACGTTCGTGGGGATTACCGTCGTGACCTGCTCGGGCATGCTGAACTGGGTGCGCCAGCGCATCCGCTACGAACGCATGGCCATGAAGGAACGGCGGGCCGCGAAACTGCGCGCCCGCACGCTGCCGGGGTCCACCAGGGGTTAGGGCCTGTCAGCTTTAAAATGATGGCACGGCCTGCATGGCCGTTTGTGGGGAACGTGATGCCGCCTGCCTTTTCTGGCGGCATCAGGGCAGTGCGAAATGGCGGGCGTTACGCCCGGCGGAGCAGCCCGTGCAGGGGGGCAGGTGTCGCACCGGGAAAGACCGTGGCCATTTCCCGCTCCGCCAGCCCCAGATGATCACATAGCAGCCCCGCCGCGACCGTGCGCAGGTCAGTTGTTGGTGCGAGATCCCGGTTTTCAAAAAGCTGCGTGGGGCGCAGGCCCGGCCATGTGGCCATGACCCGCCCCCCGGCCACGGGGCCACCTGCGACAAAGGCGACCGTGCCCGTGCCATGGTCCGTGCCCCCCGTGCCGTTTATGCGCACGGTGCGGCCGAACTCCGTCATTGCCAGCACCACCGTGTGTGACCATGCCGGGCCAAGACTGTCACGCAGGGCAGCCACCCCCCGGTCCAGTTGTGTCAGGGGGTGGCCAAGACGCGCCACCTGCCGGGCATGCGTATCCCATCCTCCGATTTCCAGGGCTGCGATGCGCGGGCCTTTCCTGTCCGCCAGCATGCGGCCCGCGGCGGCGGATAGCACCATGAACGGGTCGGGCTTGCCGCCCTTGTGCGGTGCTGTGATGGAAGCTCGGTCTCCTTCCATCACGGCATCTGAAAATCCGCGCGCCTGCAACGCATCGCGCAGGGCGGGGCCGGTCACCGGGTCATCCGCATTGAGGGCCACGATCTGGCGATATAGTTCCGGATCGGGATGATGGGCGCCAGCAGGGGCGTAACTGCCGACAGACGCAGGCCCACGGAGCAGGAGCGGCACCGTCAGCCCCATGGCGAGGCCATACCCATCCGGCCCGGCATTGCGTTGCGGCAGGCATGACACCGCGCGGTTGAGCCAGCCGCTGTCCATGCGTTCATCCGCCCCGCTTTCAAGGTAATCCTGTGCCTCGAAATGCGAGCGGCTGCGGTAATGGCCCGCCACGGCATGAATGGGCAATAACTGCCCCGCCGCATAAAGGTCGTGCATGTTCTGGAGGGCGGGATGCAGGCCATAAAAGCCGCCCAGATCCAGCAATCCGTCCTGTGCCCCCGGTTCGGGCAGGACAAGGGCCTGACGGCAGGTGGCAAGGTCGGGGTCACCATAAGGCGTTACGGCAGCCATGCCATCCAGCGCGCCACGCAGGATGATGACAACCAGACGCGGGTCATCCGCATGCCCCGCGGGTGATGTTGCGGCAAGGGCCAGTGCTGAGCTGCCCATTACCCAGCTTGTGGCAAGGCCGAGCAGGGCCGCGCGACGACGGATGATCATGACTTAACGTCTCTGGAATTCAGGGGATGAGAACAGGAGCGCCAGTGCATCCTGTCGGGAGCCTGCGCGTTGCATGGCGGTCATGGTCGGCTGGCGCAGCGCGGGCCCAAGCACGGCATGGGCGATATCGAGCGGATCGCCGCTGCCCTGATAGGCCGCCATCCGCCATGACCAGTCGGTCCGGGCCAGCATGTCCGCCGGGGCGACCCAATCGGCTGCCCGGTCCCCCCATCCATTGGGCAGCGGTGCCGTCCATAACGGCTGGCCCAGCGTGGCAAAGCCCGTAAACAGCATATAGGCGGGCGAATGTGGGTCATCAGGTCGGCTGGGCGTGTCCCCCATTGACAGGGCGCGCATGACAGCCGTGGCATAATCCATCGGTGAACGGAATTTCCCGGCCCCCGATGTCGCCCCGGCAAGGGTGGACAGTGCGAGCGCCGCCTCTGCCAGATCACCATCCGTATCGTGCAGCACGCGGTTGATATGCATGATGTCCTGCTCATCCGGTGTGTCGGCAATGAAATGCGTCACCATGCGGGTGGCGATATGGCGGTACGTGGCCGGATGCGTGCCCAGAAAATGCAGCGCCTGCAGGCCACCTTCCTGCCCCTCGGCAAAGCGGCGGCCCATCAGGACCTTCTCGCCGGGTTCATGCGCGTTGGCGCGGAATGTAAAACCGGGGTGGTCGCTTTTCATATCCACTCCCCAGCCTGTAAGGATGGCGGCGAACGCCGTTACGTCGGCCTGCGTGTAGCCCCCGCGCGGCGAGAGGGTATGAAGTTCAAGACATTCGCGTGCCAGATTCTCGTTCAGGCCCCGGTGTCCCTTCCGCCCGGCAGGACTGTCAGGCCCGATGGATGAGGCATTATCAAGGTACATCAGCATGGCCGGATGCTGCATGACGGCATTCAGCATATCGACAAAGCGCCCGGTCACATGCGGGCGTATGGCCTCACGCATGTAGGCGCCAATGATCCCGCGCGTGCCGCCCTGCCGCAGGCTTACGGTAAAATGGTTGAACCAGAACCAGGCCAGACGCTCACGAAAGGGTTGCGGGGTCACGAGCAGGTTGTTCATCTGGGCCGTGACCTCGGCCAGGAAGATTGGCTTGACCAGCGGGTCGCCCTGCACCTTGTTCATGCGCTGCGTGTGCAGCGCGATCAGGCCATCGGCGGTGGTGCCCACATTGGTAAAGCGGGCGGCATCAGGCTCACGTATCTGGCGCGCCAGCCAGTCACGCGGCAGGTCCCGTGTCGTTTCGTTTCCCCTTACCCCCCAGCCGAATCTGTTCATGGTTTCCACGGATTGCATGAAATTCCTGACCCGATGATGGAAAAGAAAAGCCCGATCCTGTTACGCAACAGGGACTGGCGGCCTGTGTAAATATTCTGCCGCTGGTGCGCATAGCACCCCATTATGTCGCGTTTTGTGGAATATTTATGAAGTTTACATCATGCTGTGTAATGTATGCCGGGTCCGCTGCTGGAGTGATCGCGCAGCTACCACAATGCTGACATTTGTATCTGTCTTGAGAACCCGTGGGCAGGGCTGAAAGTAATTGCGGTTTTCCTTTCTGCCATAGCAGACTACCCCAAGGCCTGATGGCCTTGGGGTGGTCTGTTTGGGACTGTCTGAAAGGGGAGGCAGGGGCAGTTTCTGGTGCCGACTATTTTCAGGAATGCGGCGGTATCTGAAGCTTTTTGGAAAAAGCTTCACCAAAAAACCTTTTTCTGTTTGCCGGGATTTTTTTTGGGCGGCTGTTTACAGCTTCATCCCGCCTGAAGCCTCGATGCGCTGGGCATTGATCCAGCCGGTATCGGGGCCAAGCAGCGCGGCGACCACCCCGCCAATATCATCCGGTCGGCCCGCACGGCCCAGTGCCGTGACGGAGGCGATATAGCCATTCACCTCCTTGTTGTCGCGCACCGCGCCGCCGCCAAAATCGGTCTCGATCGCACCGGGGGCCAGCGTGTTGACCGTAATGCCACGGGCCGCGAGTTCCACGGCCTGATAGCGTGTCAGCACCTCGATCGCGCCCTTTACCGAAGCATAGGCCGCATATCCCGGCAGGCAGAAGCGCGTCAGTCCCGTGGAGATGTTCAGGATACGCCCGCCATCGACCATGCGGGGCACGAGTTTCTGGGTCAGGAAAAAGGTGCCCTTCAGGTGGATGTTGACCAGTGTGTCAAACTGCTCCTCCGTCGTTTCCATAAGCGGGGCATGGATGCCGACGCCAGCATTGTTGACCAGGAAATTGAAGCCCTCGGCCTTCCACTCCTTCAGGACGGTGGCGAGGTTTGTGGCAAAGCCGTCAAATGTCGCGACCTTGGCCACATCGAGCTGGAGCGCATGAGCCCGGCGGCCCATCTGCTTGAGTTCCTGCTCCACGGCGCGCGCGCCCTCAAGGTTGTTCCGGTAGGTCAGGATGATGTCCACGCCATGGCGCGCCAGATGCCGGACCATGCTCAGCCCGAGCCCACGGTCAGCCCCGGTTACAAGTGCGATGGGTGTGTCATTGGCCATTATTGTTCTCCCTTACCTTCTGGTGGGTGCAGTGTACAGGGCGATGGGGGCCGGATAATCAGGCCGGTGGCGATTACACATGTCGGGAATTGCGAACAATCCATGCCCGATATTCACCCTAACGGGCATGGAAAATATGGGTTGCCGGACCAGCGCCAGTGCGCCGGGGCGGGGCGTGTCCGGTTTCACCTTTTGTGTCATATATTGACATGATACGATCGGCCCGTACGGCTGCAGGCCGCTGCCTGGTGGGAGCCATCGTTCTCTCGCGCCTTGAATGATCCCGATGCCCTGCGGCATGATGGATGTGGACAAGAGGAGAATGAATGAAGCCCGCCACCACCACCGAGCCCCCCCGGCAGGGGCTGCGCGAACGCAAGCAGGCCCGTGTGCGGAGCATGATCATTGCACAGGCCATGCGGCTTTTTTCCGCGCAGGGATATGACCAGACAACCGTGGATGAAGTGGCCGAGGCGGCCGAGATCTCACGCCGCACCCTGTTCCGCATGTTCGAGACAAAGGGCGACATCGTTCTTGCCTGGACAAAAGGCATGACCCAGGCCCTGACCGAGGCGCTGGAAGCCTGCCCCAAGGGCACGCCCCCGGCAGATGCGATGATGCACGCCTTCATCTCCCTTGTGCCGCGCATCGCCGCCAACCGGCAGGATACCTATGCCTTTGTCTATCTGATCGAGAAGACGCCCTCGCTCCAGACGGTCAGCCTGCAGAAATACGGGAAATGGGAAGACTGCCTGGCGGAGGGGCTGCTCAAGCGCATAACCGAGCGCCGGAATCGCAAGAATGCGGCGCGCCTCATGGCGCGTGGCGGCATTGCCATCTTCCGTACGGCGCTGGATGAATGGATACGGCTCAAGGGGCGGCCCGCGCTGGTGCCGCTGTTGCAGAAGACCTATGCCCTGCAATCATCATTATGGACCCAGCCGGAGGCTACGCAGGCCGATAACGCGGCCTGAGCGGGCGCATATGGCGCGATGCCCCGCCCATGCGGGCGGGGTACCGTGCTGGTGGATCAGAAGAAGCCGCGACTGTTCTCGCTATAGCTGACCAGCATGTTCTTGGTCTGCTGGTAGTGTTCCAGCACCATCTTGTGGGTCTCACGACCAATGCCGGACTTCTTGTATCCGCCAAACGCCGCATGCGCGGGATAGACGTGGTAGCAGTTGACCCACACGCGACCGGCCTCCAGCCCACGCCCGACCCGGTAGCAGGTATTGGCGTTACGGCTCCACACACCCGAGCCGAGGCCGAAGGGGGTATCGTTGGCAATGGCCAGCGCTTCTTCTTCCGTCCTGAAGGTCGTCACGGCCAGAACCGGGCCAAAGATTTCCTCCTGAAAGATGCGCATACTGTTGTCGCCCCTGAATACGGTCGGCTGCACGTAGCATCCGTTATTCAGTTCGCTGCCCAGATCGGGGCGGCCGCCGCCAGTCAGCAGTTCAGCACCTTCGTCCCGGCCGATTTTCAGGTACGACAGGATCTTTTCCTGATGCCCGACCGAATTCTGCGCGCCCATCATGGTCTCGGGGTCAAGCGGATGACCCTGACGGATGGCTTTTACACGCGGCAGGGCGCGTTCCATGAACTTTTCATAGATTGATTCATGGATCAGTGCCCGGCTGGGGCATGAACAGATCTGGCCTTGATTGAGGGCGAACATGGTGAAGCCCTCGATCGCCTTGTCCAGATAGGCATCATCATGGTCCATCACATCGGCAAAGAAGATGTTGGGCGACTTGCCACCCAGTTCCAGCGTAGCCGGGATCAGGTGTTCAGCCGCCGCATGGGCAATCATCTTGCCGGTCGGCGTGGAGCCGGTGAACGCGATCTTGGCGATACGGTCGCTGTTGGACAGGGCAGCACCCACATCTTTGCCAAGGCCGTTGACGATGTTCAGCGTTCCGGGCGGGAACAGGTCACCGATCAGTTCCAACAGCACCAGCATGGATGCGGGCGTGCTTTCGGCAGGCTTCATGACCACGCAGTTACCGGCCGCCAGTGCCGGGGCCAGCTTCCATGCCCCCATGAGCAGCGGGAAGTTCCACGGAATGATCTGCGCCACGACGCCCAGCGGCTCATGGAAATGGTAGGCGATGGTGGTGGCGTCGATCTCGCCCAGCGTGCCTTCCTGCGCGCGGATGCAGCCTGCGAAGTAACGGAAATGGTCAATGGCCAGTGGAATGTCCGCGCCCAGCGTTTCACGGATGGGCTTGCCGTTGTCCCATGTCTCGGCCCGCGCCAGCAGGTCGAGGTTCTTTTCCATGATATCCGCGGCGCGGAGCAGGATCAGCGCGCGATCAGCGGGGGCGGTATGTGCCCAGCCTGCCCTGGCCCTGTGTGCGGCATCAAGGGCCAGTTCCACATCGGCTGCGGTGGAGGCGGGCACTTCGCACAGCACGCGGCCATCCACGGGGGAAGTATTGGTCAGGTAATGACCATCGACAGGGGTGACCCACTCTCCGCCAATGTAGTTGCCATAACGGGTTTTGAACGGCGGTGGCGCCGAACGGTTATCTGGTGACACGGGGGATGTTCCTTCGGGAGAAAGCAGTCCGCATCAATGAACGCGTGGCAGATACTGTCATTGTCCGGTATTATCTGTGCGGCATTGGTGCGGTTACAGTCAAAACAGGGCGCATGTGGTCTGGTACTATCCATTCCGTCGGATGATCGTTCCGGTCATGCCGAAGTCACCACGCGTAATCCTGTGGAACATGTGGGTGTAATCTCCGCGCAGACTGAACAGAACCGTGACATAAGCCGGGGGAAAGGCGGGAAGCCCTATGTATTTTCGGATATATAGGCGCAGCGACGCCCGCAAGCGCACAAGAGTAACGTAATCGTGAGCAATACATCCTGTGCCATTATTTGTGCGGGGTCGGGCATGCACTGTCATATTGGCATGTTATTCATAAATATAGGTTTTAGGGCTTTATGCCGTCGGTTTAGGTCATATTTCCGGGCATATCAGTCTATATGTCATAACATAACAGAAATGACTATTCATAATGTCCTGATCTGTCTGGATAGCTGTGCGAATCAGGAAGCATTGACTGTCATAAATACAGTATATTTTAAGTACTGTTAGTAATGCGACAAAATAGACGAAATACGACAATGTCGTGTCGGATCACGGGCGCGCATTCGGGGAACCCGCCGGAAGGCTGTTTGGAAAGCGGCCCGAGGAATATTTCTACAGTAAAAAAGAAAATTTCTGGTGCGGATTTTCAGGAATGTTCAGATAACACCGCCTTTTTGAAAAAAAGGCGGCACCCAAAAACTTTTATTGTTTTTAAGGAAGTATCTTAACGACCGCCCCAGAATTCATCCCCCAGATAGTCCGGCGGTCCGCCATCCAGCCCTTCGGACTGGAAGCCATCATCATACGGGCCGGAATAATACCCCATGCCATAACCGTGTTCGTTCCAGTCATTATTGGCGATCGGGGGGCCATCCATGCCGGTGGGTTCCGGCCCGGTGGGGCCTGTGCATGCCGCAAGCAGGCCCGCAAGGCCGAGCAGCGGCAGCATTGCACGCAGGCATGGATGGCGTCTCTTTCCCCTCATATCGGTATCAGTCCTTCAGGGCAGGCTGTGTGGTCTGGCCTGCAAGTGGTCCGGGCACCAGGCGGCCACGGTGCCAGACCTGACTCATGTGGTCGAGTGCGCGAATATCCTGCGCAGGGTTTCCATCCACCACCAGCAGGTCAGCCAGTTGCCCCGGTGCGATCGTGCCCCGATCCGATAGTTGCATGAGATGGGCGGCGCTGCCGGTTGCGAGCGTAATGGCCTGAAGTGGCGTCAGCCCCGCCATGACCGACAGCCGCAGTTCCCTGTGTTCCGCAAAGCCGGGAATACGGGTGGGGGTCGCGCCGGAATCCGTGCCAAAGCCAATGGCTATGCCCGCGTGGTACAGGGTCATGAGATTGGCCATGTTCATGGCCAGTGCCTTGCGTGATGCCGCCGTAAGCGGGGCCGCCAGCACTTTCTGCCGCCATGCGGGATCGGCAAACTGCTGGCGCAGGGCGGGGGAGAGGCCGTAGGCGAAGAACGGGTCATCCAGCCATTCGGGATGCTCGGCGAAAATGTAGTTGGCCTCATCCAGGTCAAGGGTCGCGATATAGCTGGTGCCCTGCTGCTTCATGGTGGTGATCAGCGCCGCATCAACGGGTCTGTCGCGCACGCCATGGGCCAGGATATCCACCCCGGCGGCCACAAGCGCGCGGGCGTCGGACAGGTCATGGATGTGTGCCGCCACCCGCTTGCCGCGCAGATGGGCCTGTGCAATGGCCGCGCGGTATATGGCGGGCTGCATCTTGGGCAGGCCATGCGCCCCGGGCACGCCGTTGCGGAAGTCATCCACCCACAGCTTGATCAGGTCCGTGCCTTCATCGGCCATCCTGTCCACGGCTGCGCGGGCTTCCTCGGGGGTAGTAGGGCGGAAGACCTGATCGGCGCCAAGGTGGAACATGTTCTCCGGTGGCACGCCATCGGGCGCGCCGATGCCCTGGTCCACACCAAACAGGTCCGCGCCCGGGTTGAGCGCGGCATGCTGTTCGCGGCGCATATCGTCAAACAGGGGCGAGCGGTTCAGCCCCAGCGCCGTTACGGTCAGCACGCCATAATGCTCGTACTGTGCCAGCGCGGACAGGATATTCGCACGGGTATAATTGACTTCCCCGTTCTGGGTGCCGCTGACCTGCCCCACATGGCTGTGGTCGGAAATCAGCCCCGGCACGACCGTCCGGCCCGACAGGTCCACCAGCCGGGTATGGGCGGGGATATGGAGGTTGTGGCCGGTTGCGGCGATATGTCCGTCACGGATCAGGATGTCGGTATCATCGCGGGGTGCTGCACCCGTGCCATCAATGACAGTGGCATGACGCAACAGGACGGGCCTGTTGTCGGTTGCGGCATGGGCCACGCCATAAACAGCCATAAGGCTGGTCAGGGCAGCAGCCAGGGTATGACGGCACTGTGGCATGTAAAACTCCAACCTGCGGCGCGGCAGTGTTGACCGTGGCTGGCCCCTGCGTCCAGTCACGTCTGCGCCGGGGGTGGAACGGTTCAGCGGGGCAGGGCCGTGGCGCCGCCTTCCGTCAGGTCCGTAAATGCTTCGGCCACGTCACCACTTTCGGGAAAGCAGACAAGAACGTCATCACTTTCGGTCTTGTTTTCTCGCGCAGGTGTGATGACGCTGTTCCATTCCCGTGCAAGGGACGTGACGGTGCCGATTTCAGGCTCCAGAAACTGCCATGACCCACCATTGGCAGTGGAGCCCATGACGGTGGTCAGCAGAAAGATGCATGCCTGTGGCGGCAGTGGCGAGGGGACGCGCCGGAACTGGTAGATTGTACCGGATTTTCCAAACAATGTGAATGACGTCCACGGTTCCATGGGCCTGTTACCTCCTCGGTCTGGTGGCGCATCATGCCATATTTCCGGGTGGGGGTGAGATGGGACTAATCTGTCTGCCTGCCATGCGTTCCCCGGTCCGCCGTTTCCGTGCGCCCCAGAGCGGGTACGGTTGGCAAATACAGCAATCCTGATTTTGGGGGACTGGGGCGGCATTTCAATGATTCCGCCTTTCTTTTCCGGTGCGGGTGCTGCACTGTGCCGGTCCTGTGGTTCTCGTGGTGCTGCCTGTTCGGCATGTATGGGGAGCGAATATTTCAACAGATAGAAGTAAACAGAACATATCCATGCAGAATAAAGAAACATCCCTTCAGAAACGTTCCCCGCTTGAGTATATGCGTGAAAAAATGGCGCAGGCGGACAGCATGTTCAGAAGTGATCTTTCTACTGCTTCGGATGATGCCGCCATTGTCGGCCTTGCCGGGAAAATCCTTGCCCTGTGCAATGAAGTGGCCGGCGAACTCCAGAAACTGTGCCCGGTCCGGCCCGTGGCCTGTCATGACGGGTGTGATACGTGCTGCCACAGCCTTGTGCAGGTCAATCCCGTTTTCGCAGCCCTTGCCGTGGAAGAAGCGCGCCGGAGCTTTGATGCGGAACAGTTCGCCATTCTGCGTGACAGACTGGCTTCCCCGCCCCGGTTCTGCCCCTTCCTGTTTGATGGGAAATGCTCAATTTACCAGAGCCGCCCCATGGTATGCAGGGGATATTACAGTTTTGATGTGGAACTCTGTAAACAGGGTGATTTTTCTGAAAAGAGCATGGGGTATCAGGGAGATGATGCCCATGCGGCGCATCAGTACATGATTTTCCTGTTTGTTCTTGAAAAACGTATTGAAAGTATTGAGCAGGAAATGGGGCTGGATGCTGGCCCTGTCTTTTTGCACGATGCGGTGCGGGCATTGCTGAAAGACCCGGCGACCCTCGATCTATGGCGCACGGGTGGGCGTGATCTTTTTGCCGGGGCCTGATGGCAGTAATGGCTTTCCGATTTTCTAAAATTATGTGCGGAATTACTTCGAGAGGACGCCTGAAAAAGTAAAAGTTTCTGGATGCCGCCTTTTTTTAAAGGCGGCATGTATCCATCCGAAACGGTCGGCTCTGGCTCAACCACCACCATTAATGTGATACTGACCTCTTGGAGACCCGGTGGGGGATGAAATTTACATCATCAGTCCCACGTATCAGGATGCATCCGTAACGGGAGACGCACCATGAACCCAGCCCTGTTGGCCATTGCCGCTGGCCTTGCCCTGCTGCCCCTGACAGCCCGTGCGCAGTCTTTTCCCATGGGGAGCGTTCAGGGCAACTCTGCCACCACATCCCGTGAACCGACCGTGCCCGGCGGTATGTATGGTCTGGGTGGGCCTTCAATGATGCCCGGTGGCTATGGCATGCCATTTCCATATATGTACAGCCCCTATGTTTCCTACGGTCCGGGTGGCATGGGGGGCGATTACGGCATTGGCTCCGGGCCTTACCCTGCGCAGACCTATGGGCCGGGCAGTCAGGTCATTGTTGATGGGAAACCCGGCTTTCCCCAGAATGGTCCCCAGCCCCCTTGGGGCAGCCGGGTAACGGTTGATGGGAAGTAGGGAGTTGCTTCATGGAGCGATGCACCGCACCTGTCGCATCTTATGCTCGCGATAATGCCACCGTGCGGACTGCATTTTCCAGCATGGGCAATATTTATGGCTGACCATCAGGCTTCTGTGCCTGTGCGTGCCGACATATTCAGATTTTAGGAAGAAATCCGTTATTTCTTATGTAATGCTTGAGCATACCGCATGAAGAAAAGCCGGATATAGCCTGTTATCAAATCAATCACTCGAAAGCGATTGGCGTCCCGTACGGGATTCGAACCCGTGTTGCCGCCGTGAAAGGGCGGTGTCCTAGGCCTCTAGACGAACGGGACTAAAGGCGTGAGCGGTAAGTATCCCGACAGGCGGTGGCGGTCAACCCCTCAATGTGAAAATATTGAATTATTGGACGATTGCCACGTCACGGATGAAAAAAGTGGCGGACTTCCGGCCATTCCAGCTTTCCGCACGCAGCCAGCCCGCCATGTGCAGCGGCGGTGCGTCACGATCTTCCAGCACGGGGGCCAGCGGGCTTTCATTGGCGCGGAACACCAGCGCCTTGAGCCGGGGGCCACGGCCCTCGCCCTGCAGGGTCAGGCGCAGGGTGTTGCCTTCGCGGCCAATCCGCTCGGCATAGGCCACACGTACGCGGGGCAGGGCGATCAGGGGTTCGTCATTTCCCGCGCCGAACGGTGCCAGGCGGTCCATGTCGGTAGCCAGTGCCACATCGGCGGCGGCAACATTCACCACGGCATCAATGGTCAGGTCCACGGCATCGGGCAGGTCGGCGGCGGTGGCCAGGTGGCGATCGAGAAAATCATGCAGCGCCGGGATTCCATCCGCAGGCAGACCGAATCCCGCCGCCATCGCATGTCCCCCGCCGGAGGTGAGCAGCCCCGCCTGTCGCGCCGCGATGATCGCCCCGCCCAGATCCTGCCCCGGCACGGACCGGGCGGAACCTTTTACGCTGCCATCCTCCAGTTCCGCGCCGACCAGAACGGGGCGATTGAATTTTTCCTTGATGCGCCCGGCCACGATACCCACCACGCCGGGGTGCCAGTCGCGCCCGCTCAGCACCAGCACGGCATGGCCCTGCTCGCGCTGCCGGGCCGCCTGCTCCATGGCGCGGTCCAGAATCCCGGCCTCGACACCCTGCCGGTTGTGGTTGACGGAATTCAGGCGCTCGGCCAGCGTCTGGGCCTCGGCCGCGTCATCACATAGCAGCAGGCGCAGCCCCATGCCCGAATCCGCGATGCGCCCGCCCGCATTGATGCGTGGCCCAAGCGCGAAGCCACAGGTAAAGGCGGAAAGCGGGTCCCGCGCGCCCGCCGCGTCCAGCAGGGCCGAAAGGCCGGTGCGCTGCCTGCGCGCCATGATTTTCAGCCCCTGCGTGACAAAAGCGCGATTGAGGCCGCTCAGCGGCATCACGTCGCATACGGTGGCCAGGGCAACCAGATCGAGGCTGTCCATAAGCTGGGGTTCGGGGCGGGAATCAAACCAGCCCTCCCCCCGCAGGATACGCACCGTGGCCACGACGGTAAGGAAGGTGACCGCTGCGGCACAGATGGTGCGCAGGCCCGAGGCACAGTCCGGCCGGTTGGGGTTGACCGTGGCCAGCACGCGCGGCAGCGCGCCCTGCACCTGATGGTGGTCAAGGATGATGACATCCCCCCGCACGCTGGCTGCTTCCAGCACGTCCACCGCCGCCGTGCCGCAGTCCAGGCAGACGATCAGGCTGGCCCCCCTGTCCATCATGGATTCGATGGCGGGCGTGTTGGGGCCGTAGCCCTCTGTCATGCGGTCGGGAATGTGGGTGATGACCGTGCAGCCCATGCCGCGCAGGAAATCGGTCATGAGGGCGGTGGAACACGCGCCATCCACGTCATAATCCCCGAACAGGCCCACCGTCTCGCTGTTGCGGATGGCGGTGGTCAGGCGCGCTGCCGCCGTGTCCATGTCCGCACAGGTGGAGGGATCGGGCATCAGCGCCCGCAATGTGGGGGTCAGGTAGGTGGCGACATCTTCGGGGGCGATGCGGCGCAAAGCCAGCATGCGGCCCACGATTTCGGGCAGGCCGGTCTGCTGGGCAATGGCCATGCCCATGCGGTCGGTATGGCTGGCCTGGCCACCTTCGCGCCAGTTCCACCGCCGCCCCGTTACGCTGCGGGTAACCCCCAGCACGGCTGGTTCCCCCGCTTCAGGCGCGGAAAGGGATGCCGGGGCGGGGGAGAGCAGGTCAGCGGCGGACATGGGTGGAACCTTTGTAATGGGCGGGCTTCAGCCCGCGTCGATACGGATCAGGACGGGTTCGTCCAGCACCGCGGACAGTTCGGCAATATGATGCAGGGCATGCTGCATCGCCGCTTCCGATGTCTTGTGCGTCAGCAGCACCAGCGGCACGGCGCGGGTGCCATCGGGGCGGACCTCATGCGCATCGGCATGCTGGAGCATGCTGCGCAGGGACACGCCATTGTCACGCAGCACGGCGGTGATGTCCGCGATCACGCCGGGGCGGTCCTCCACGTTCAGGCGCAGGTAATATTCGCCCGTGAACGACTTGCTGGGCAGGGCCACGGCCTGTGTCAGGCTGTCCGCATTGCAGCCCCATACGGGAATGGCGGTGCCACGGGCAATGTCGATCAGGTCGGCGCAGACGGCGGTGGCGGTCGGGCCTTCGCCCGCGCCGCGCCCTTCGAGCATCAGGCGCCCGACAAAGGCCCCTTCCGCCACCACGGCGTTGAATACGCCGTTCACCTGCGCGATGGAGGCATCCTGCGGCACAAGGCAGGGATGGACCCGGGCCTCGATCCCGTTTTCATGCTGGCGGGCAATGCCCAGCAGCTTGATGCGGTAGCCCATCTTGCGGGCGAACTGCAGGTCCAGCGCGCCGATGCGGCGGATACCCTCGATATAAAGGGAGGCGAACACGACCGGCCGCCCGAAGGCCAGCCCCGCCAGGATCGCCAGCTTGTGGGCGGTGTCGATTCCATCCACGTCGGTGGAGGGATCGGCCTCGGCGTAGCCCAGCTTCTGCGCGTCGGCCAGGATCTCGGCAAAGTCCCGGCCGGTTTCGTGCATGACGCTCAGGATATAGTTGCACGTGCCGTTCAGGATGCCGCCGATCTTGAGGATACGGTCAGCCGCCAGCCCTTCGCGCACGGTCTTGATGGCGGGGATGCCACCGGCAACCGCCGCTTCGAACATCAATGGCACGCCCGCTTCCTGCGCGGTGCAGGCCAGTTCGGCGCCGTGAATGGCGATCAGCGCCTTGTTGGCCGTGACCACGGGCTTGCGGTGTTCCAGCGCGCGGCTGACCGTCAGCCGCGCCGGGCCTTCCGCCCCGCCGATCAGCTCGGCCACCACGTCCACATCCGGGTGGGCGGCCAGTTCCTCGGGCGTGTCGCACCACGCCACGCCGGACAGGTCGATCCCGCGTTCGCGCGTGCGGTTGCGGGCGCTGACGGCGGTCACCACCAGTTCACGGCCCGCGCGGGCGCGGATCAGCGCCGCGTTTTCGTGCAGCAGCCTGAAAACGCCCGTGCCAACCGTGCCCAGCCCGGCAATGCCGATGCGCAGGGGGCTGGGTGCAGGGGTGGATTGGGTAGGAGTCATTTCTTTTCCGTCAACCGATAGGGCAGTCATGAATGGGCGGAGTGGGTGTCGTGCAGGGGGGCGGCCTGCTGTGTGGTCGGGCTGGTGCCGCCGTGTTCCGTCATGAAATGGCGGATGGAGCGGCAGGCCTGCCGCAGGCGCTGGGTGTTTTCCACCAGGCCGATGCGCACGAACCCTTCGCCATGTTCACCAAAGCCCAGTCCGGGGGCCACGGCCACGCCCGCTTCCTTCAGCAGCAGCTTCGAGAAATCGACGCTGCCCAGATGGCGGAAGCGTTCGGGAATCGGCGCCCATGCGAACATCGACCCCTCGGGCGAGGGCACGTCCCACCCCGCCGCGTGCAGGCCCTGGATCAGCACGTCGCGGCGCTTGCGATAGATGTCGCGAATTTCGGCCACGCAGTCCTGCGGGCCGCTCAGCGCGGCCACGGCGGCGACCTGGATGGGGGTGAACGCGCCATAGTCCAGATAGGACTTGATGCGCGTCAGCGCCGAGATCAGGCGCGGATTGCCCGCGGCAAACCCCATGCGCCAGCCCGCCATGGAATAGGTCTTGGAAAGGGAGGTGAACTCCACCGCGATGTCCTTCGCCCCCGGCACTTCCAGGATGGAGGGGGGCACGTTGTCGCCAAAATAGATTTCGGCATAGGCAAGGTCGGACAGGATCCAGATTTCGTGCTTGCGGGCGAAGGCCACCAGCTTGCGGTAGAAATCAAGGTCAGCAAGGTAGGCGGTGGGATTTGACGGGAAGTTGACGATCAGCGCCGTGGGCTTCGGCACGGAATGGCGCACCGCGCGGTCCAGTGCTTCAAGCATTTCGTCATCCGGCGTCGCGGGAATCGAGCGCACGGACGCCCCGGCGATGATGAAGCCGAACTGGTGGATCGGGTAAGACGGGTTGGGCACCAGAATGGTGTCGCCCGGGCTTGTCACGGCGGAGGCGAGGTTGGCCAGCCCTTCCTTTGAGCCAAGGGTCGCGATCACTTCCGTTTCCGGGTCCAGCTTCACGTTGAAGCGGCGTTCGTAATATCCCGCCAGCGCCCGGCGCAGGCCGGGGATGCCACGGCTGACGGAATAGCGGTGCGCGCGCGGGTCGGACACGGTTTCCACCAGCTTCTGCACGATGTGCGGCGGGGTGGGGGTGTCCGGGTTGCCCATGCCCAGATCGATAATATCCTCCCCCCGCGCTCGGGCCTGGGCCTTGGCCTTGTTGACTTCGGCGAAGACATAGGGCGGCAGCCGGCGGATACGATGGAATTCTTCGGTCATGGGACGCTCTGTTGAGGGCGCGAAGCTGTGCGCCGGGTTAAAAATCGGGTCGTGACAGCCCGCGCGGGGCGCGGGTGCCGGGGCACTCTAGCGCACGATGGCAATTCTTGCACCATTGCCAAAGGCATGGGCGTGTACTGCAATGCGGGTGGCTGGCACGCCACGCGCCACAAGCAGGCGGGTCAGGGTGCGGGTGCGCAGTATGGCCAGGTTCAGCGCCGCCGCCTGGCCCTCGGCCGTGGCGGTCGCGGCGTTGCCGTACCCGTTCACGATCACGAAGCGGTTGCCACGGTCGTTTATGATGGAAGTGACCACATCTTCCTCGCCCGGTTCGATCTGGTCCGATCCGGGCAGGAAGCGCACGTCTTCCCCATCATCAGGGCTGGCGAGGTTGTACGATGGCAGGTCCATGCCATCCCGCTTCGCATTGTCCGGCACATCAATTCCGGCAATGGCGGGCAACGGCGGCGGGCCATCGGCCATCTGTGGCAGGTTGGCGGGCATGGCCTCGGGGTTGTCCGGCACGGTGGTCGTGACTTCGGGCATGACAAGCTGGCCCCGGCTGTCCCGCACGGGGGCGGCCTGATGGGTCATGCCCGGCGGGGCGGTGCGGGCGCTGCCGGATGTGGCTCCGGCCGACGGTGTGCTTGCGGGCGGTGGCGCGCCATCCGCCGCCCTGAGCGATGCGGACTGCGTACCCTTGCCCGTGCGGGCGGGCACCGGCGGTACATCCGCGAGCGAGGGCATGGTCCCCATGATCGCATCCTGCCGCTGGCTGAGTTCGTGCTGGGCCTCCAGATCGGCGGTAATGTCCGCGCGCAGGTCGGGCGAGGGGAGTTCGGGCGCCCCGTGCGGGCCAAGCCCGATCTTGGGATAGGGCTGGTGCGCGCCGGGTGGTGGCGGGCGCTGCTGGCCGATCACGCCACCCTGATAGTTATGGTACCAGTCGGTTACGGTGTCGATCGTGTCCTGATGGTGGGCGCATCCGGCCATGCCCGTTGCCAGCAGGGCGAGCAGCGCCGTCCCGATGGGGCGGGCGAATCCGGTAGGCGGAAAAAAAAATCTTCCCGGACTTGGCGATGGTGCCGGCTTTCCCAATTTCTAGCTCCCGTGGCCCTTTGCGGCCCTGCAGTACGACATGGCCGGGGCAAACTAGCCTGCAATGTCGATCTTAGCGAGGGGGGCGGGCGCATCGCGCCGGGATCATCACGTGCCGATTGTCAGGTCGGGACTTGGCACCGGACGCAAGGCGGCGCAGGATAAGGACATGACTAGGCCAGTCCCGGAGAAAAGGGAGAACCCGATGAACGGCATGCAGCCGAAACACCGTGTCCGCATGGATGACGAAGATCCGAGAGATCCCGATATTCCCGAACCCCAGGGCCCGGAAACCGAGGAGCCGGATCGCAACCGTACCCTCTCATCCCCCATTGGGGAACTGGAAAGCCGCCTGTTTGACCAGCGCAAGGTGCTGGTGTTCGGCCCGATCAATGACAAGATCGCCCGTGACGTGACCGGCCGCCTGCTCGCGCTGGCGGGCACGTCGGACAAGCCGATCGATGTGTACGTGAACTCGCCCGGTGGCCATGTCGAAAGTGGTGACACGATTCACGACATGATCCGCTTTGTCGATTCGATCGCCCCGGTCAACGTGATCGGCACAGGCTGGGTCGCCTCCGCCGGTGCGCTGATTTTCGCGGCGGGGAACAAGGACCGGCGTTTCTGCCTGCCCAACACCCGCTTCCTGCTGCACCAGCCCATGGGCGGCGTGCGCGGTCCCGCCACCGATATCGATATCGAGGCACGGGAGATCATCAAGATGCGCGAGCGTCTCAACCGGCTGTTCGCCGATGTGACGGGCCAGCCTTATGACAAGGTGCGCAAGGATACGGACCGCAACTACTGGATGGGTGCGGCCGAGGCGATCGAGTACGGGCTGGTTACGCGCGTGATCGACAAAATCTCCGACCTGCATTGATCCAGGGCAAGGCGCAGCTCTCGGCACGTTCATAAAATCTGGCATTACCATTTGCGGGGACCACCTCTGGCGGTCCCCGCAAATTCCAGATAACAGTTCTGCACTTCTTGTTGACTATGATTGAATAAGTGGACCGGCAATGGGATGTCAGGCTGTTTTGAAGAACGCCCCATCGGCCGGCGTACCCACGTGACACCGTTCCGAGCAGCGAGCCGATATGACGAAATCACTTTCTGAAATCTATACCAGCCTCCCTGAGGCCCGGGACCCGGGTGCCGCCACGCCAGATGCGGTGGCAAAGGCCGATTTTAACGCCCGTCACTGGTCCAGCCCTGTTCCCGGTCCGCTCAAGCCCGGCTCGGCGGAGCACAAGCGGGCGGTTGCGGAAATGTTCCGTGATACCTTCAATCCGTACAAGCCTTCGGTCATTGAATGGCCCAAGCTGGATGCCGAGACGCTGCGGCGCGTGACCTCTCTGCCCATATGGGATATCGCGGTACAGACGGAAGGCAAGGCCCGGCTGCGCATGGCTGCCTACGCCCGCCTGGTTGAAGACCCGGACATGAAGGACGCCCTGTCGCGCAATGCGTGGGAGGAGAACCGCCACAAGGAGGTTCTTGCCAACATGGTCGCGGCCTATGGCATCCCGCTGGCGTCCGAACCCCCCTACATCGAACCGCGTGATGTGGAATGGGCCTATATGGTCACGGGCTTTTCGGAATGTGTGGACAGCTTCTTCGCGTTCGGCCTGTTCGCCATCGCCCGCAAGTCCGCTTTCTTCCCGCCCGCGCTGATCGAGACGTTCGAGCCGGTCATGCAGGAGGAATGTCGCCATATCCTGCTGTTCGCCAACTGGCTGGCCTGGTACCGCGCCACCATGCCACTGTGGCGCAGGCCGTGGTTTGAACTGCGCGTGCTGGGTGTGTGGCTGTTCCTGCTTTATGAACGCATCGGCATGGTCACGACCTTCGATGCGGACGGGAACAAGCACCAGCAGGATAACAACTTCACCGTGCATGGCACGAAGGATGTCGCCAATGTCGATGTTCCCCTGCGTGACATGATCGACATGTGCCTGATCGAGAACGAGCGTCGTTTCGCCGGTTACGATCCGCGCCTGCTGCGGCCGAAGCTTGCGCCCAACCTTGCGCGCTTCCTGCGTTTCTTCCTGCGTCGTACGCCCAATTCCGCCATGCTGGAAAGCCAGCCCGGCGCGGCCTGACATCTCGTGTGGTGCCCCCTTCCGTTGCGGCAGGGGGCACCATGCCGATTAGCCCAGCGTGGGTGCGACCGGCCCCGCGCCAAAGTCGAGCTGGCCCAGATAGGCCACGCGGGTAGCGGGGATGATGTCCCCGATCCGGCCGCCCTCGATACGGGCATAACCGTAAACCTTGCTTTCTTCCTCGTCCGACCCGATGGCAAGCCCGGCGAACTGCCTGCCCGCGCCGTCCTTGAGCTGCCAGATGTCACCACGGACGACCGCATCATATTTATAGCGGAAGCCCGGAACGATCTTGGTCAGCAGCAGGGGCATCGCCTCCGTCACATCCACGGCGGTGCGCACGAACTGCGTGCAGTCCTGATCCGGGGCGAAATAGCCGCGCATGTCCTTGGTCATCAGGATCAGGCCGGGGCGGATGCCCTCGTTTGATACGAGGCGGCTGCGGATGACGATTTTCTGGTCATCGCGCGAAATTTCCGAGGCCAGCATCACGGTCCCGACTTCTGCTTTCAGCAGGTCGGGCACCACGATCATCTGCGTCAGGGGAAGTGTGGCGAGCGTGGTCATCTCTCTATTCTCCATCAGGACATTACCGGGGCGGATGATGCAGACTGTGCGCTCCGTTTGATGTCATGACAACCGCATGCCGGTCATGATGTTCCATGGGGCCATGGCACCCGCGCGCCTGCCGCGTGGCACGATGGCCGTGGCAATAACCGGAATGGGGACGAACCGGGCCACGGTGGCTGACGTGGCAGCACAAAGTGGATGGCAAGGTCGGTCCGTTCCTGCAACAATGTGTGGCTGGTGCAGGATGTGGCGTGCCTGATGCGGCGCGTTCGTCCCGGCCCTTGGTGACCTGCCTTCATGAATGATAGGTGATCGGCATGACCGTCATTTCTTCCCCCCAGTCCCCCATGCCTGCCCATTACAGTTGGGAGACGCGCTGGCTGCACTGGATTACGGCCGTGCTGGTGGTCGAGCAGTTTGTGGTGGGCCAGGTCGGCTGGCATTTCATGGAACGCACCGCGCCGATGCGGCCCCTCATGGTGGTGACGCACACATCGCTGGGCGTCCTGCTGGCCGCCGTGTTCCTGACGCGCGTGGCCTGGGGCATGACAGGGGGGCGGGCGATCCGCTTTCCCGTCGTGACGGCCCAGGACCGGGCGGCGAAGGGTGTCCACCATCTGCTCTACATGCTGCTGGGGGGTGAGATCGTGCTGGGCTATATGGCGCGCTGGTCCACCGGGCGGCCCATAATTGCCTTCGGCATGCCGATCAACTCGCCATTCCCCGCCATGTCATCCGCGACGCACCATTTTTTCTCATGGTTGCACCACTGGGGGGCGTGGCTGCTGTTCTGGGTGGCGCTTTTCCATGCCTGTGCCGGACTTTACCACCTGCTGTTCTGCCGGGACCGGGTTTTCCAGCGCATGTTACCGTAATGATGGATATATGCCTGCTGAATAGTCTGTCCGGGCTGCTGGACAAGCCAGAACATCATGCTCTGCCGGGAAGTATAAAATAGGAAAAAAAACCTAAATGTGATAATTTTGCATGTTGTATCATGCATATCCTTGGGAATATCTGTATATTCACAGGCTTGGGATTGAGCGTGAGGATATATAGAAATCATACATGTATGATTTCTGTTGCATCTCCTCTGGGTGTTTATTAGTGTTAACCCAATATCAGCAAACGTAAATAAATAGCTGATAACCTTATTGGAACATCCCTGCTGCACGCGGTTGATGCCTGATAATTTTTCCACATTCCTGCGTGTGGAGCCGGTTATATGCCTGCGTTATACCAGTAATTGGATGGTATTGATCGTTCAAAATGGAATCTATGAGCAATCCTGTCTATGAGCTGAAGGTTTATAGCCCCTTCCTTTTAATCGGTGCATTTATTGTCTGTATAATGGGCGCGTGGGTTACCATGCGCCTCGTCACCCGTATTTCCGAAACACGCGGCGGGCAGCGCATCGGCTGGTACCTGATGGCAGCCGTGGCGGGCTCCACCTTTGTCTGGTGTACGCATTTCGCCAGCATGCTGGCCTATCATTCCGGCGCCGGGGGGCATCTGGCCCCGATCAGGACGGCCCTGTCGCTGCTGGTCATCTTTGTGGCCATACCCTGCGCGGTGGGGGCGGCCATCAGGCTGCGCGGATGGGGCGGCTGCCTGACCGGGGGCACGATCCTGGGCCTTGGCATCGCGGGGATGCATTATACCGGCATGGCGGCCTACCGGCTGGATGCGCCGGTGGTGTGGAACACGCCGCTCATGGCGCTGTCCATCGGGATCGGGATCGGGCTGTCCACGGTTGCGCTAAGGCTGGCGCTACAGCCCGCCGGTCTGCGGCGTGAGATTGAAATGACGCTGGCCATGGCGGGCGCCGTGGCCGGACTGCATTTTACCGGCATGGCGGCCATGCATGTGATCATGCGGGCGCATATGGGCGCGATGCACGACAACCAGCAGTTCCAGATGATCGGATTCGCGGTGCTGGGCGGTTCGCTGCTGACCATCATCACCGGCATCGCCAGCTATGTCATTGATGGCAGCCTGCGCCGGGAATCGTATGGCGAACTGCATCGCATGGCGATGTCCGACGCGCTGACGGGCCTGCCCAACCGCATAAGCTTCAACGAACGACTGGCCGAGGAAGTGGCGCGGTCTGACCAGCGCGACCGGCCCTTTGCCATGATCGGCATCGATCTGAACAAGTTCAAGGAAATCAATGACACCCGGGGCCACGCCGCGGGTGATACGGTACTGGTGACCCTGGCGAAACGGTTCTGCGCCCTGCTGGGGGAAGGGGAATTTGTTGCCCGTCTGGGCGGTGATGAATTCGTAGCACTTCACCGCATGGTGGATGACAGGGAACTGCATGGTTTCGTGAAGCGTATCCAGCAGGCGCTCAACCAGCCCATCCAGATTGATGACTACATGGTCACAAGCGGCGGCAGCATTGGCGTGGCGGTCTATCCCATTGACGCCAGCGATGGCGAGACCCTGATTTCACGCGCTGACATGGCGATGTACCGCGCCAAGAGCGACCTGCATCAGAATGTCTGGTTCTATGAAAGCTCACTCGACCAGAACGTACGTGAACGCCGTGCGCTGTGTGAGGACCTGAAGCAGGCCATGGCGAAGCAGCAGCTTTCGCTACACTATCAGGTGCAGACCGTGGTTGCGACAGGCGAGGTCTCGGGCTACGAGGCGCTTCTGCGGTGGAACCACCCCACGCGCGGTTCCGTGCCGCCGCTGGAAATCCTTGAACTGGCGGATGAAAGCGGCCTGATCATTCAGCTTGGCGAATGGGTGCTGGAGCATGCCTGTCAGGCCGCTGCGGGGTGGGAGGGAAATATCTGCGTCGCGGTCAACATGTCGGCCTCGCAGTTCCTTGAACCCCGCTTTGTCGAGACCGTGCGCGGGGTCCTGGAGCGTACGGGCCTGCCAGCCAGCCGCCTTGTGATTGAAATTACGGAAGGCACCGTGCAGCGCGACCGGACCCGTGCGCTGCTCATGGCGCAGAAGCTGCATGCGCTCGGGGTCCGTTTTGCGCTGGACCAGTTTGGCGGGGAGAATTCCGTCCTGGCCGCGCTGTGTGATTTCCCCTTTGACAAGATCAAGCTCGACCGCCTGGTCATGCAGCAGGTCACGACCGACCCCCGCGTGGCGGAGCTGGTCCGTGCTGTCACGATTGCCGGTCACGCCCTGCACATATCGGTTCTGGTGCAGGGGATCGAGACGGGTGACCAGCTCGCCCTTGTTTATTCCGAGGGGTGTGACGAAGGGCAGGGTTACCTGCTTGGCGCTCCCGGCCAGACCATTACAGGTGCGGCAGTCCGCCATGTAGGCGGGGGACAGACCCCACGCCTGCAGCAGGCCGGACAGAAAAGCCGCCGATTTCATTCTTCTCCTTATTTTGTCCCGCGATTTGAGAGCTCTGGAATCCGTTATGAAACAGTATGAGGACGCGACCACTCCGCCCGGAATGGACGGAAAAACGGATACCAGACTGGCGGACCGGGCTACGGGAATGACGGCGGATGTCAGCCTTGAACTGCTGGAGCAGGCCACGGACGGCATCGTGATCATCAATGAACGTAACGAGGTGATCTTCTTCAACCCGGCGGCGGAAAAGCTGTGGGGCTTTGCCGAAAGCGAGGTGCTGGGACAGAATGTGAGCCGCCTCGTCCCCTCGGTCTATCGCCCCGACCATGACAGCTACATCGACCGGAACCGTGAGAGCGGCATGGACCGGATTGTCGGCACATCGCGCGAGGTCACGTTCGAGAACAAGGCCGGCGACTACATTTCAGGCGAGATGTCGATCTCGACCGCCGTGCTGGGGCCGGAAAAGAAACGCTACTACATGGCCATCATGAAGGGCGTGACCGAGGAGAGCCACCGCCGCAAGCTGCATGACCTGCAGAACACGGTGTTCGAGGCCATCTCGAACGACATGATGATCCCCGATGTGGCCGACCTGATCTGCCGGGAGGTGGAAAGCTTCGTGCCCAACACGGTGGCTGTCCTTATCCTGCTGGGGGACAACAACCGACTGCATATCCTGTCGGGTCCGGGCCTGCCGCGCCATTACGCCACGGCGCTGGAAAATGTGGAACTGAGCGAGGAAGACCTTGCCACCATCGCCCGTGATCCGCAGGCGGTCGGGCGCATCGTGTGGGACAGCTACAGCTCGCTTGGCATCTCGCTGGGGCTGCACAACTGCTGGGCTTCGGCCATCAAGTCACGCAATGGCCGGATTTCGGGCATTTTCGCCCTCTATTCACGCAATCAGTACAAGCTGAGCGACTGGCCGCAGAAGATCGTGACCGGCTCCGTCTCGTTCTGTGGCGTGGTGATCGAGAATTACGAGGCACAGCAGCATATCTCCCAGCTTGCGAACTATGATTCGCTGACCGGGCTGCTCAACCGCTCCGCCATTCACAAGGTCATCAGGTCGATGATCGACCTGCCGGGGGACAATAATTTCGCGATCTTCATGGTCGATATCGACCGTTTCCGCGATATCAATGACACGCTGGGCCACATGAATGGCGATGCCTTCCTCAAGGCCATTGCCCACAGGCTCAAGACCCTGTCGCGCACCAACTATATCATCAGCCGGTCGGGGGGAGATGAGTTCGTCATCGTGCTGCCCGACACGAATGAGGCGCGGGCCGTGATCTTTGCTGACCGGCTGATCAAGGGCATGCAGGAGCCGGTCGAGATTGCGGGCAACCTGCTGGTCGTATCACTGGGTATCGGGATCAGCATTTTCCCTGAAAACGGCCCCGATGGGCAGTCCCTGCTCAGCCATGCCGAAAGCGCCATGCGCCGGTGCAAGAAGGAAGGGCGCGGGGGATACTGCGTGTCCAGCACGGCGGATAACCGCGCGGCGGAAGACCGGCTCCTGCTGGGGTCCGCGCTGCGTGATTCGCTGGCCCGTGGCCTTTTGAACCTGCACTACCAGCCCCAGATCGATATCCGCACCGGCAAGCTGTACGGGGCGGAGGCACTGTCGCGGTGGAACCACCCCACGCTGGGCAACATCTACCCCTCACGCTTCATCGCGGTGGCGGAGGATACCGGGCAGATCGAGACCATCGGCGCGTGGTCGCTGGAGGAAGCGGTCAGCCAGGTCGTGCGTTGGGACAAGGAAGGGCTGCATGTGCCCGCCGTGTCGGTCAACCTGTCGGCGGTGCATTTCTGCAACCGGGACCTGCCGCTGCTGATCGAACGTATCCTCAAGGAACATGGCGTGGCCCCCAGGCGGCTGACCGTTGAGATAACGGAAAGCGTCATGATGGGGGAGAACGAGGAAACGATGCGGGGGCTGTCCGCGATCCGTGCCCTTGGTGTCGGGCTGTCGATGGATGATTTCGGCACGGGGTATTCGTCCCTGTCCCGTCTTACGCGCCTGCCGCTGACCGAAATCAAGATCGACCGCACGTTCATCATGAACCTTGAGCAGGATGCCAATGCGCAGGCGGTCACCACCGCGGTCATCGGCATTGGCAACCGGCTGAACATGACGGTCGTGACCGAAGGGGTCGAGACGGAGGCGCAGCTCAAGCTGCTGCAGGGCCTGAACTGTGACGTGGCGCAGGGCTACCTGTTCGCGCGGCCCATGACACCGGATGACGTGCTGGCCTGGTCGCGTGAGCCGCATCCATGGCGGCCGGACCCGCTGCCTGCACCCCAGCCGTAAGAAATTGCCCTGACATAACAGGTTGATAGGTAATAAAAGTTTTCAGATATCGCCTTTTTTCCAACAAGGCGATGTTCTTTAAGGCTTTTCGGGAAAAGCTTCTCCAGAAACTTCTTCATGATTTCCAGCCGGGGCGGTTTGCATGGCAGGGCGCGCATGTCCTACATCGGGGGAAAGACGTGTGGGCACTGCTTGGCCCGGCACGATGTTTCCTGCCCCAGCTTCCGTTCGGTAACGGTTGGCGGGCACATGGCCACAGGATAGTCCCATGACCTTACCCGTTTTTGATCTTTGTCTGAAAAATGGCAGTGTCGTCCTGCCAGATGCCACGGTCGTGACCGATGTGTATGTGCGCGACGGCCGTATTGCCCGACTTGGCGGGCAGGGCGATGCCGGCAGGGTCATTGACTGTACGGGCCTGACCATCCTGCCCGGCGTGATTGATACGCAGGTCCATTTCCGTGAGCCGGGCCTGACCGGGGCGGAGGATCTGGCCACCGGCAGCATGGCTGCCGTGATGGGCGGCGTGACCGCCGTGTTCGAGATGCCCAACACCCGCCCCGCCACCGACTGCCCGGAAGCGGTGCTGGACAAGCTTGAGCGCGCACGTGGGCGCATGTGGTGTGACCATGCCTTCTACGTTGGCGCGACCACCGACAATGCGGACCGCTGTGGTGAGCTGGAAATGCTGCCGGGTACGGCAGGCATCAAGATTTTCATGGGTTCATCCACCGGCAACCTGCTGGTGTCGGATGACCGGGTGCTGGAACGTGTGCTGCGCTCCGGCCGCCGCCGCGTCGCCATCCATGCTGAGGATGAAACCCGTCTGCAGGAGCGCCTGTCCGAGCGGCAGGCGGGCGATCCGTCCTCCCACCCCGTATGGCGCGATGAGGAGACGGCCCTGCGCGCCACGCAGCGCATCGTGCATCTGGCGCGGCGCACGGGGCGGCGTATCCATGTCCTGCATGTCACCACGCCCGCAGAGCTGGAATTCCTTTCGGCGCATAAGGACATCGCCAGTTGCGAGGTCACGCCCCAGCACCTGACCCTGGCGGGGGAAGACGCCTATGCCGAACTTGGCACACTGGCGCAGATGAACCCGCCCATCCGTGGCCGCGAATGGCGTGACGGGCTGTGGTACTGGATGGACCAGCGCGTGCCCGACATCATCGGCTCCGACCATGCGCCGCATACGCTGGAAGCCAAGCAGCGTGCCTATCCCGATTCGCCTTCCGGTATGCCGGGCGTGCAGACGCTGCTGCCGCTGATGCTCGATCACGTGGCCCATGGGCGGCTGTCACTACGCCGGGTGGTGGACATGACCTCCACCGGGCCGCAGCGCCTGTTCGGACTCGTGGGCAAGGGGCGTATTGCGGTGGGGTTTGATGCCGATTTCTCGGTCGTGGACCTTGGTGCCCGCTGGACGGTCCAGCAGGACTGGCTGGCCTCGAAATGCGGGTGGTCGCCTTTTGTCGGGCGTGAACTGACGGGTCGCCCGATTGGTACGGTCATTCGGGGTAATGTCGTGATGTGGGAAAATGAACTGGCGCCCACCGCACAGGGTGAACCCCTGCGCTTTGAGGCAACGGACCGCCCGCAGGGTTCTGAAGCCTAAAAATAAAAGTTTTTGGGTGCCGCCTTTTTTCAAAAAGGCGGCGTTACCCCAATCTTTTTGAAGTTTTGGGGAGGCCACCGGCCCGGCTGCAAAGCCGGGTCTGGCAGGCAAAAGCGGCATGATGGATCATTGCCGCAGCAGGTCGGAATATGGGCCTGCGTCGCGTGCCCTCTATTCCCACGATGGCGAAAATCACCGGAATTCCGGGAAAGTGGATGCGAACAGAAAACCACCCCGATGTATCAGGTGAAATTCCAGCACATATTCATTTTTAAGGGAATGAATGGTGCCCAAGGGCGGGATCGAACCACCGACACTGCGATTTTCAGTCGCATGCTCTACCAACTGAGCTACTTGGGCACCGGGCCGTTGTCCGGCGCATCACGGTGGTCTGTGCCTCCGTGACGGTGGACAAGCGTTTAACCTACCTCATCGTCGGGATCAACCCGTCTTGTGTATTTTTCATCCGCGTCGGGTGCGATCTCTGTCGATGGCACGCGGTACTGCCCCGAAAACCAGCGACCAAGATCAACATCGGCGCAGCGGCGTGAGCAGAATGGCCGGTAGCGGGCCTGCGCGGGCTGGCCGCAGATGGGGCAGGGCGGCAGGGTGGATGGTTCAGTCATGGTCAAATCTCCAGCCATTGGCGGGCAGGGTCTGATCCGGGACAGGCTGGAGCATGCGGCCGGTCAGGCGCATGAAATCCTCCATCCAGGCGGGATGGTCCTGCAGGATCTGCATGATACCATATCCACATTCCAGCCTGACAGGCCGACCATTGGGCGGCATGCCCCGGTCTGCCTGCATCCGCACCCGCAGTGCGCGCAGCAGGCGGCCCGCGCGGGAGTTCAGCAGTTCATGCAGTGGCGGATGCACGCGCGGCCGCACGATCTCGGCCAGCCCCAGCGCCGTAAAGCCCAGAAAGCGCGGGCGCAGCGGGTCAAGCGCCAGTGCGGCCCCGATCGTCTCCCCGAGCGCCCTGCGCTTGCGGATGGCCAGACCCGCTACATCCACGATAATCGCGCCAGACAGGTTGCGCAGCCGCAACTGGTGCAGCAGGTCGGGCAGGGCATCACGGTTGGCGGCGAACTGGGCGGTCTGCTTGGGGCGCCTGTCCGCGCTGGCTGCCCCGCCATCCATGTCAATCGCCACCAGCGCCGGGGTGGGGGTGATGCTGGCCGACATGCCGCCGGGCAGGGCCACGACGGGGTCTTCCAGCGCATCGGCCTGCGCGCGCAATTCACTGTCAAAGGCAGAGTTGACGCGCGTAAGCCGGGGGTGGAAGGCAGCAGGGATCAGGGTTGCGATATTTGCGTCATCAATCACGATGGGCGCATCGGGATACTGCCGGGCAAGGCGTTCCAGCGGTGTCGGGCCACGCCGCAGCAGTTGTGGCTCAGCCCCGCCGGGCAGGTTGGAGGGCAGGTTGCGCGCGCCCAGCCGCACGCCCTTGCCGCCCTGCGCGCTGCGGGTAACGGTCACAAGGACGCTCTGCCCCTGTGTCAGCGGGCCAAGCCCCTCGGAATCAGGCAGGAAGCCCGCCTGTTCCTGTCCGGGCAGGGTGATGAAGGTACCGCCAAGGGCGGGCACGTGGGCGCTGACGGGCGCGCGATAGATGTCACCCACCCCGTCGGCCATGTCAGGCCGCCACAGGGTGAAATCCAGCAGTTGCCCGTTGCCGGTTACGGCAAGGCGGATTTCCCCCGGCCCGCTGCTGGCGCAGATGCGCGTGTTCAACGGAGCCAGTTCCCCTTCTGCCCGCGCAGCATCTGCGCCGTCTCGAACAGGGGCAGGCCCACGATGCCGGTGTAGCTGCCCGACAGGAACCGCACGAATGCCGCCGCGTGCCCCTGTATGGCGTAACCGCCCGCCTTGCCGTTCCAGTCTCCGGCGGCAAGAAGTGCCTCGATCTGTGCGGGGGTCAGGCGGGAAAACGTCACCGTGCTGGTAACAAGCCGGTTGCCCGCACGTCCCTCGCGCCATGCGGCGGTGGGGCGGATGGACACGGCCGTATGGACGCTGTGGCGGCGGCCGGACAGCAGGTTGAGGCAGGTGCGCGCGGTCTGCGCGTCCTCGGCCTTGGGCAGGATGCGCCGCCCGAGTGCGACAACCGTGTCGGCAGCGATGACGAGTGCCGGAATATCGAGTGCGGCCGCCACATGGTCCGCCTTTTCAGCGGCCAGCCGCTGGGCATAGGGGCGGGGCAGTTCGTCGCGGCGGGGTGTCTCGTCAATATCGGCGGGATATATGCGGTCCGGGACGATCCCGATCTGGCGCAGGAGTTCCTGCCGCCGGGGGGAGGCCGAGGCAAGGACCATCCGCGCGCCCGCATCCACCCCCGCCGGGGTGGGGGCTTCGGTCATGACCGACAATGCGCGGCTTACTTGAAGCGGAAGGTGATGCGACCCTTTGTCAGGTCATAGGGCGTCATTTCCACATTCACGCGGTCCCCCGCGAGGACACGGATGCGGTTCTTGCGCATCTTGCCGCTGGTATGCGCCAGGATGGTATGCTCATTATCCAGCGTGACGCGGAACATGGCGTTGGGCAGCAGCTCGGTTACCGTGCCGCTGAATTCAATCATGTCTTCTTTAGACATCGTGTCCTTCAATCATTGGAGTTGCCGTTTTGCTGCGGGCCCGCAGCGCAGTACGGTTGGTTTATGTGGGGGTGCGGGCGGCGCGGGTCAAGCTCCATCATGCGCGCGGTCAAGTGCGGCAAGCCTTACGGCCACGCTCAGGGCATGCGCATCAAGCCCTTCCGCCTCCGCCAGGCTTACGGCGGCGGGGCCGATTTCACGTAGCGACTCGGCCTGCGCCTCGATGAACGTGGTGCGCTTGATGAAGTCGAACACCGACAGCCCGGACGAGAAACGCGCCGTGCGGCTGGTCGGCAGCACGTGGTTGGGGCCACCCACGTAATCGCCAATGGCCTCGGGGCAGTACCGCCCGACAAAGATGGCCCCGGCATGGCGCACCCGGTCGAATACCGGAGTGGGCGCATCGACCATGAGTTCCAGATGTTCCGGCGCGATCTCGTTTACAAGGTCCGCCGCCTCATCAAGGTTGCGCACGGTAATGATCGCCCCGTGCGTATCCCAGCTTGTGCGGGCGATTTCGGCACGCGGCAGGGTCTTGAGTTCGGTTGCGACCGCCTGTTCCACCTTTGCCGCCATCTCCGCATCGGGCGTGATCAGGATGGACTGGGCCATGGGGTCGTGTTCCGCCTGCGCCAGGAGGTCGAGGGCGATGGCGCGCGGGTCGTTATTGCCATCCGCCACCACGACCACCTCGGACGGGCCGGCGATGGAGTCGATTCCCACCGTGCCGAACACCTGCCGCTTGGCCTCGGCTACATAGGCATTGCCCGGACCCACTACACGGTCCACCGGGGCGATGGTGGCGGTGCCATAGGCCATGGCCCCCACCGCCTGCGCGCCACCCACGCGGTAGATTTCGGTCACGCCAGCGCGCCGTGCCGCCGCCAGCACCAGCGGGTTGAGCACGCCATCGGGCGTGGGCACGCACATGGCGATGCGCCGCACGCCCGCCACATGCGCGGGGATGGCGTTCATCAGCACGGAGGAGGGATAGGCCGCCTTGCCACCGGGCACGTAAAGCCCGACCGAATCCAGCGCCGTCCAGCGCATGCCCAGCGTAACCCCGGCGGCGTCGGTATAGCACAGGGACTCCGGCATCTGTGCCCTGTGGAACGACTCGATGCGGGTGGCCGCGAGGTCCAGTGCCGCCAGCAGTTCGGCCGAAACACTGGCGCAGGCGGCCTCGATCTCATCCGCCGTGATGCGCAGGCCCGCGGGCGTTACGTCCATGCGGTCGAAGCGGCGGGTGAACTCACACAGTGCCTCATCCCCACCGGCGCGTACGGCGGCGAGGATTTCAGCCACCGGGGCGTCCACGCTGGCGGTGTCACTGTCCCGCTCGGCCAGCAGGCTTGTGAACTGCGCGCGGAAATCGGGCTGTGTAATGTCGAGACGCTTCATGCCGTGTGGTCCTTGGCTTGCGCCGGAGGGGAGGCCAGCGCCGTACGGAAACGGTTGATAAGGGCGGTGATACGCTCGGGCTGGGTCTTCAGCGCCGTGCGGTTCACGATCAGGCGGCTGGTGACATGGGCGATGACGTCGGTTTCCTCCAGCCCGTTGGCGCGCAGGGTGGAGCCCGTATCGACCAGATCCACGATCAGGTGCGACAGGTCCAGCACCGGGGCCAGTTCCATCGCGCCATGCAGGTGCACGATGCTGGCGTTGATGCCGCGCGCCGCGAAATGCCGCCGCGTGAGGGAGGGGTACTTCGTCGCCACCCGCACCTGTGACAGGCGGTTGGGATTATCCTCCTGCCCGCTCCGGTCACGGGGCTGGGCGATGGAAATGCGGCAGCCGCCAATACCCAGGTCAAGCGGGGCATAGATTTCGGGGTAGTCGAATTCCATCAGCACGTCGGCGCCGCATATGCCGACCTGCGCACCGCCGAAGGCGACGAATGTCGCGACATCGAACGAGCGCACGCGCACTACGTCGATACCGGGGTCATTGGTTTCAAAACGCAGCAGACGGCTTTTTTCGTCGTTGAAATCCGGGCCGGGCACGATGCCCGCCCTATGCAGAAGCGGCGCCGCGGCTTTGAGGATACGGCCCTTGGGCAGGGCCAGTATCAGCGGACTATCCGTTTCCGGGGCGGGGGGCTGGGCCGGTGACAGGGCGGTCAATGCATTCTCCGACATGAGAGCAGGCGCGCCCCGGCGGGCAGGGCGCTTTTTCGTGACATGCGCGCATACCACATTCAGCCATCATGCAGGAAGGGCGCTTTTCCGGGGGCAGCCGTGACTAGCCGGATACGCGCTCGATATGCGCGCCGCACTGGGCCAGCTTGCGTTCCACCGCCTCGTAACCACGGTCAAGGTGATAGACGCGGCTCAGGATCGTCTCGCCATGGGCGGCAAGCCCCGCCAGAATGAGCGAGAACGATGCCCGCAGGTCCGTCGCCATAACCGGCGCACCGGACAGGGAATGCACGCCACGGATGATGGCGGACGACCCATGCACGTTGATGCGCGCGCCCATGCGGTTGAGTTCGGGCACATGCATGAAGCGGTTTTCAAAAATGGTTTCGGTCACCATGGACGCGCCTTCGGCCACCGACAGCAGCGCCATGAACTGGGCCTGCATGTCCGTGGGGAAACCGGGATAGGGCTCGGTCATGATATCGACGCCGCGCAGCGCGCCGGTGCGCTGGACCCGGACCGCCCCGTCCTCCTGCACCATTTCCACGCCCGCTTCCTCCAGCGCGCGCACTACCGCGCCCAGATGCTCGACCTGGCCGCCGACAAGGCGCAGTTCCCCGCCGGTAATGGCGGCTGCACAGGCATAGGTGCCACATTCGATGCGGTCGGGCATGACGCGGTACCGCGCGCCATGCAGTTCCTCCACGCCATCAATGACCAGCTTGCCGGTGCCCACGCCGGTAATGCGGGCGCCCATGGCGTTGAGGCAGCCCACCAGATCACCGATTTCCGGCTCACGCGCGGCGTTGACGATCTCGGTCCGCCCCTTGGCCAGGCAGGCGGCCATGAGCAGGTTTTCCGTCGCCCCCACCGAGGCGAAGGGCAGGATGACCCGCTCCCCCTTCAGCCCGCCGGGGGCGGAGGCATGGATATAGCCGTTTTCCAGCGTGATCCTGGCCCCCAGCGTTTCCAGCGCCTTGAGGTGCAGGTCAACGGGGCGGGTGCCGATGGCGCAGCCGCCGGGCAGCGATACGCGCGCCTCCCCACACCGGGCCAGCAGCGGGCCGAGCACAAGGATCGAGGCCCGCATTTTGGAGACGATGTCGTAGGGCGCTTCCGTGTTGGTGATGCTGCCGCCCACCGCCAGCGTGCCGCCATCACCGTTCACATCCTCTACCGTCAGGCCGTGCTGTTCGAGCAGGCGGCGCATGGTGCGGATGTCGGCAATGCGGGGCACGTTGTCCAGCACGAGCCGTTCGGAGGTGAGCAGTCCGGCAACCAGCAGCTTCAGGGCCGAATTCTTCGCCCCCCCGATAATGATGTCGCCACGCAGCGGGTGCCCGCCGTGAATGATGAAACGGTCCATGCCCTGTTTTCCCTGCCCTTACATACGTGGCGGGGCGACGCCGACCTGCCCCATGTATTTGCCATTGCGGTCGGCGTAGCTGGTCTCGCACGGGGATGCGCCCTGCAGGAACAGGAACTGGCAGATCCCCTCATTGGCGTAGATGCGCGCGGGCAGGGGGGTGGTGTTGCTGATCTCGATCGTGACCTGCCCTTCCCATTCCGGCTCGAGCGGGGTCACGTTCACGATGATCCCGCAGCGGGCATAGGTTGACTTGCCCAGGCAGATGACCAGCGTGTCACGCGGTATGCGGAAATATTCGACCGTATGCGCCAGCACGAAGCTGTGCGGCGGGATGGTGCAGCAGTCGCCCCGGCGGGTCACGAAGCTGTTTTCGGCAAAGTTCTTGGGGTCCACCACCGCGTTGTCCACGTCGGTGAAGATCTTGAACTCGCTCGCCACGCGCGCATCGTAGCCGTAGGATGACAGGCCGAACGAGATGACCCCGCTGCGGTTCTGCTTCTCCACGAAGGGTTCGATCATGCCATGTTCCGTGGCCATGCGACGAATCCACGTATCAGGCATTATTGGCATGGTGTCCCTTCCTTCGGCATTGATGGCGCACGGGCATGAAAGCTGCCCGTCGCTGCGCGACCACTAGCGAAGTGACCAGCCGACCGCAACCGGCAATCACCTTTCGTTGCCGGATATGTCGCTTCCGCTGTGTTCGCCCCCGCGGCTGTCGGGTGTGTCATCGGGGGTGCTGCGCGCGCGGCTCTGCTGCTTGCGGCGGCGCAGGTTGGCGCGCAGGGCCGCGGCTTCGCGCTCAAGGCGCTCACGGCGGGCAGCCTCGGCCCGGTCGGTCAGGCGGGGGGTGTCAGGCCGTTCGGTCATGGTCGTGTTTCTTGGGGCAGGAATGAATATCCGCCCGCCCCGGTTACGGGGCGGGCGGGGCCATTACACTACAGGGTGTCAGGCCGGCTTCTTTTCGGGCTCGGGCGCGGGCTTTACGTCCTGCGGGCAGCCGCAGCGGACCAGAAGCTCACGCAGTTCGCGCACGATGGGGAAGATTTCCACATTGCGGTCATAGCCGACCTCGTTCCACGCAGCCTGCTCCATTTCCACAATGTCCTTGTCTTCAAGGAAGATGCGGTTGGTGAACCAGCCCAGCACCGGCCAGATCACGTCGATCAGCAGCGGGGTCTTCGGGCGCAGCACGGACAGCAGGCCGAAGGATTGGGTCACGCGCTGGTCCTTGTCCACCGGCACGTAGGCCGCCCACAGATCCATGATCAGGTCACCGTCCTTGTCGGTGATGCGCAGGGTCTGGTACGGATATTCGGTGCGGATGGTCACGACCTCCTCAACGGGCTGTTCGCGGCCGTTGAGGTCCTTGTGCTTGCCAAAGATCAGCCGTTCGGCCAGCGGCTGCTGGCCACCGCTGCGCATGAAGCTGTAGCGGGCCTCAATGAAGTCCTCGCCACGGTCCTGCCCCAGGAAGCGGGCCTTGATCTGGCCCATCTGGCGGCGGTGCAGGAACTGATGGTTCATGTCCATCAGGTTCTCATGCATGAAGGTGTAGTGGCAGTTCACGCGCGGGCTGAAGTGCCGGGTCTTGAAGGCGGGGTTGTCCGTCTGTGCCAGCTTGGGGAAGGGAACGGTCTTCGCCTTTTCCGGGTCTCCGGGGAAAACGAAGATCAGCCCGCCTGCCTCACGCACCGGGTAGCTGCGCACGCCGTTGGGCAGCTTGCCCTTGCCCAGGTAAGGCACGTCAATGCAGCGGCCCGAACGGCCGAATGCCCAGCCATGGTAGCAGCAGCGCACGGTCTGGCCGTTCACGATGCCCTGGCTCAGCGGTACCTGCCGGTGGGGGCAGCGGTCGTATAGGGCGAACAGGCCCCCTTCCTCCGGGCGGACGAGGGCGATGGGGATACCCGCGAAGGTGACGCCCACGGTCTTGCCCTTGCGCACGTCGGAAGACCATGCAACCGGATACCAGAAATCCGGATTGGAATTGACCCGGCGCAGGTCGGGCTGGCGGGCCTCCGATGCGGTGTCTGCCAGGGCGGGGGAAATCTGGTTCATGTGGTGCAGTCCCGAAGTGTTCGCGTTGAAACGGCAGGCAGCGCGGGCAGAACCCGTGTGCCAGAAATGAACATGCGCAATGGGTGGCGAATTCCGGCGGTGTTGTCGACTGTAAAACCACCCGTTGCATAAGGCCCATGCTTAATGCAGGAGGCTCACGCAGGGTTTTGGGGCGGCCATGAGGCAGATCAAGGAAGGTACCGCGCGCCCATGGCATAATCATGCCGTGGCCTTGGGCTATCCTGCCTGTGGCAGGCTCTCATCGTTCATGTTCTGCCCGGCGATCGTGGCATGGTAGAAACTGTCCGCCAGATGGGTATGCAGCAGTTCATCATAGACCGCGAGGGTCGCATACTGCATGGCTTGCGTCGAGTAATGCGTCAGCACGTTCTCGCGCGCCTGCCATGCCAGCGCGGCCCGCTGTTCCGCCGTCATGGCCATGACATGGTGGATGCACGCGGCCAGTGCGCCTGCGTCACCGGGGGTGAAGACAAGGCCGGTCACGCCATCTTCCACCGTTTCCAGCGCAGCGCCGTGTCCCGCCACGATAACGGGGCAGCCCATGGCCTGCGCCTCCACCACCACGCGCCCGAAGGGTTCGGGACGGAGGGAGGGGACGATAACCATGTCCGCCAGCATCATGGCGGCGGGCATGTCCGCGCAGTGCCCGGCAAAGCGCAGGTGGGCGGCAATCCCGTGCCGCTGCGCCAGGGTAACGAGTTCGCTGCCCTGCTTTTCACTCGCGTCCCCCACGAAGACACAGACCCAGTCGGTGTGGAAGACGCCCGCCGCGCGCAGGCGCGCCAGTGCCTCGACCAGCAGGGCATGGCCCTTCCACGGCGTAACCCGTGCGGGCAGCATGATGACGGTGGCGCCATCGGGAATGTTCCACTGGTCATGCAGTGTCTGCACGCGGTTGCCGCGCACCCCGTGCGGGTCAAAGCGCACCATGTCCGCCCCGCGCGGGATCAGGCGCAGGCGGTCGGGACCGACGTGATATTCATCGCGCAGGCGGGCGGCGATGTAATTGCTGACCGCGATGACCCGCGTGCCAGAGGCCAGGACACTGTTATAGTACCGCTTGCCCGGCAGGTTGGCCGCATGGACGCCATGCCATGTGGTGACAAGGGGTATGCCCAGCCGCCTGCATGCCAGCGATGCCACCCACGCGGGCGCACGCGAACGCGCATGGACCAGATTGACATTGAACCGCCGCATGACCTGACGCAGCCGCCCGGCATTGCGCATGATGGAGAGGGGATTCTTGGCACCCAGTTCCATCTCGACCGGGATGGCGCCGATATATTTGAGCCGTGCGACAAGCCGCCCCCCGGCACTGGCGACAATGGCCGTGCCCCCCGCCTGCACGATGGCCCGCGCTATCTCCAGCGTGCCCTGTTCTATTCCACCGGATTCAAGCGCGGGCAGGGCCTGCAGGATAACGGGTCGGTCGGTCACGGTTTGCATCACCCTTCACCATATCATGAACGCAACGGAACTGCACGGCCATGAGACGAATAGGGGCTTTTCCCTTGACCTCGGGCACGGGCGGCCCGACGAATGGGCCAATGAAAACGTTCGCCAGCCAGCCTGTCAGCCGTTTTGTAATGCCGGGAACCTGTCCGGCACGGCCTGCCCCACGTGCCGTTGCGCTGGGCGGGCGGATGCGGCAGGTGCGGGGGGCAGGGCCCGTGGTGGCCGGGGGCTGCGTGCTGCTTGTGGCGGCGCTGGCAGGTGGCCGGGCCGGGGCAACGGATGTGGCGGCGGCGCAGGTGTCCCGGTCGGCCCCGCCACCCCAGTCCACCCCAGCGCCGCAGGAATGGAGCCTCCGGCGCTGCACCGCCACCCTGTCCGATGACCCCGATGGCGCGCGTGATTATGCCGCTGACTGGCACAACCATGGCGGTGGGCTGGAGGCGGAACAGTGCGACGCCATGGCACAGATGGAACTGGGGGATGTCGCGGGTGCGGCGACGGCGCTGGACCGGCTGGCCCACACGCCAGACTGGCCCGCCGGGGCGGCGTCCGGCGGACAGGCCGCAGGTGCTGCGGGTGCCGTGGTGGACGAACGGGCCGCGCTGCCCCGTCGCGCCGCGCTGGCCGAACAGGCGGCGCGCGCATGGCAGGCGGATGACAGCCCCCGGCAGGCGCTGGACAGCGCGGGTTATGGCCTGACACTGGCACCGGGCAGCCCCACGCTGCGGCTGGTCTATGCGCGCGTGGCGGTGGAACTGGACCAGCCCGCCCGTGCCATCGCCACCCTTACGCCGCTGCCCGACGCCCCGGCGGAACGTGACGAAGCACTGGTGGCGCGCGCCGGGGCATGGCGCAGGCTGGGGCGGATTGACCAGGGCATGGCGGACATCAACGCAGCCCTGAAGGATGCGCCGCATGATGGGGCCGCGTTGCTGGAACGCGGCATCCTGTACATGCGGCAGGGGGAGATGGAAGCCGCCCGCGCCGACTGGCAGGACGTAGTGACCCTGGCTCCGGATTCGGATGAGGCCGATCTGGCGCGACAGGATCTTTCCCTGCTGGAAACCGACCCCGAGGCCCCCTGACGCATGGCCCGTATCCTCGTGATCCGCCTTGGCGCGCTGGGGGACTTCGTGCAGTCCTTTGCACCCTTCGCCGCCATCCGCGCCCATCATGCCCATGATGAGGTGGACCTGCTGACCCAGCGCGCCTTTGCCGGGCTGGGGGCACACGCGCCGTGGTTCGACCATGTGCATGTTGATGCCCGGCCGGGCTGGCATGACCTGCCTGCCCTGCTGGCGCAGCGCGCCTTCCTGCGGTCGTATGATTTTGTGTACGACCTCCAGACCTCCCGCCGCAGCACCCGCTACTTTTACCTGTCGGGCATGAAGGCATGGTCGGGAATCGGGCGCGGCGCGGTGGCGGAACATGACAGCCCGCAGCGCTGCGCCATGCATAATGGTGGCCGCCAGCGTGACCAGTTACGCCATGCGGGACTCGACGGTGGCCTGCCGGTGCCCGACCTGTCATGGCTGGCAGCCGGTGGCCCGGTGGTAGAGGGAACTTACGGCGTGCTGGTGCCCGGCGCGTCCGCCCGGCACCCCGCCAAGCGCTGGCCGGTGGAACGCTACGCGGCGCTGGCCACGCGCATGTGGGCGCGCGGGATTCGGCCCGTCATTGTCGGCGGGCGGGGGGAAAGCCCGCTTGCCGCCGTCATCCGCCATGCCTGCCCCGATGCGCTTGACCTGACGGGTGCGACATCCCTTCTGGAACTGGGTGGCGTGATCGCGCGCGCGGCCTGCGCCGTGGGCAATGATACCGGTCCCATGCACATGGCGGCGGCCTTGGGCGTGCCGTCCACCGTGCTGTTCAGTGCTGTCAGCAACCCCGCGCTCAGTGCGCCGGTGGGGCGGTATCCGGGGCAGGTACGGGTCATTTATGTGCGGGATCTGGCTACTCTGCGCGTGGACAGGGTTGCGGCAACGCTCGCGTGACGCCATTACAGCGCAGTATCTTCTTACCGGAGCAATGAACCATGCCTGCCATCACCCTGCCTGACGGATCCGTTCGCCGCTTTGACGGGCCGGTGACGGGCACTACGGTGGCGCAGTCCATCGGGGCCGGTCTGGCCCGCGCCGCCCTTGCCATGGAAGTGGATGGCAAGCTTATGGATATCGGTCGTGAGATCGACCATGACGCCAGCCTGCGCTTCATCACGCGCAAGGACCCCGAGGCGCTGGAAATGATCCGCCACGACGCCGCCCATGTCCTGGCCGAGGCCGTGCAGTCCCTGTGGCCGGGCACGCAGGTCACGATCGGTCCGTCCATCGAAAACGGGTTCTATTACGATTTCTATCGCAACGAGCCGTTCACGCCGGAGGATTTTGCCGCGATTGAAAAGCGCATGGGCGAAATCGTGGCCGCGAACGAACCCTTCGTGCGTGAGGCATGGCCGCGTGAAAAGGCCATTGAATTCTTTGAAAACCGGGGCGAGCGCTTCAAGGCCGAACTGATCCGCGACCTGCCGGAAGATGAGGAAATCTCGATCTACCGTCAGGGCGAATGGCTGGACCTGTGCCGTGGCCCGCACCTGCGCGGCACGGCGGATGTGGGCACGGCCTTCAAGCTCATGAAGGTGGCCGGGGCCTACTGGCGTGGCGACCACCGCAACCCCATGCTGACACGCATCTACGGCACGGCATGGCGCGACCGCAAGGAACTCGAGGCCCATCTCCACCAGCTTGAGGAAGCCGAGCGCCGCGACCACCGCCGCATCGGCCGCGAGATGGACCTGTTCCACATTCAGGAAGAAGCCGTGGGCCAGATTTTCTGGCACCCCAAGGGCTGGCGGCTGTACTCGGTGCTGCAGGACTACATGCGCCGCGCGCAGAACGGCAACGGCTACCAGGAAGTGCGGACCCCGCAGCTTGTGGACCGTGGCCTGTGGGAAGCCTCCGGCCACTGGGACAAGTACCGCGAGCACATGTTCATCGCCACCGTCGAGGACGAGGACAAGACCCTCGCGCTGAAGCCGATGAACTGCCCGTGCCATGTGCAGATCTTCCGCCACGGCCTGCGCTCCTACCGCGAACTGCCGCTGCGCATGGCGGAATTCGGCGCGTGCCACCGTTATGAGCCTTCGGGCGCGCTGCATGGCATCATGCGCGTGCGCGGCTTCACGCAGGATGACGCGCATATCTTCTGCACCGAAGACCAGATTGCCGATGAAACCGCCCGTTTCGTGCGGATGCTGTCCGATGTGTACCAGGATCTCGGCTTCGAGCATTTCCGCGTGAAATTCGCTGACCGCCCCGAACAGCGCGCGGGCGATGACGCGACATGGGACCGCGCCGAAAACGCGCTGAAGGTCGCATGCGACATGGCGGGTGTGAGCTACGAGCACAATCCGGGCGAGGGCGCGTTCTACGGCCCCAAGCTGGAATTCGTGCTGCGTGACGCCATTGGCCGTGACTGGCAGTGCGGCACGCTGCAGGTCGATTACGTGCTGCCCGAGCGGCTGGACGCCACCTATGTGGGCGAGGATAGCGCGCGCCACCGGCCCGTCATGCTGCACCGTGCGATCCTCGGGTCGTTCGAGCGCTTCCTTGGCATCCTGATCGAGCAGCATGCGGGGCGCTTCCCGCTGTGGCTTGCGCCCACGCAGGTGGTCGTGGCCTCGATCGTGACCGACGCGGCCGATTACGCGCAGGACGTGGCGGACCAGCTCCGCGCCGCGGGGCTGGTGGTCGAGGCCGACCTGCGTAACGAGAAGATCAACGCCAAGATTCGCGAGCACAGCCTTGCCCGCGTGCCGGTCATTCTGGTCGTGGGCCGCAAGGAGGCGGAGGAGAACAGCGTCGCCATGCGTCGCCTCGGTGGCAAGGCACAGGAGGTTCTGCCGCTTGATGAAGCCATCTCCACCCTTGCATATGAGGCCCTGCCACCCGATATCCGCCGCAAGCGTGGCTGAAGCCTGTCCGTGCCGTAACTGCATGGCTGTTTTCGCGGGCGCGAAGCAAGACAGTACTTGATCTGTGGCGTGTGTTTGCGTCACATATCTTTCCATAATGTAAGGTCGTTCCGTGCTCGCGGCGCGCCCGGCTGGCTCCAGCCACCGGCGCACGGGCGGGCGGGCGGCCTTGCCTGCCGTTTGAATGAAACAGTTACAGGAGCTGACCATAGCCAGACCCCCCATGCCCACTCCGCCGAATCGAGAGGGCCCCCGTGTCAATGAAGAGATCCGCGTACCCCAGGTACGTCTGATCGACGAGGCGGGCGAGATGCTCGGCATCATGTCCACCCGTGATGCGCTGGCGCGCGCTTATGCCGTCGGTCTTGACCTGCTGGAAATCAGCCCGAACGCCGAGCCGCCCGTGGCCAAGGTGCTGGATTACGGGAAGTTCAAATACGAACAGCAGAAGAAGCGCAACGAAGCGCGCAAGAAGCAGAAAGTCATTGAAATCAAGGAAGTCAAGGTTCGCCCGAACATTGATGAAAATGACTATCAGGTAAAGATGCGCGCCATGAAGAGCTTCATCGGCGAAGGGGACAAGGTGAAGGTGACCCTTCGCTTCCGTGGCCGTGAAATGGCGCATCAGGATCTGGGCGTTAAGGTTCTTGAGCGTATCCGCGCGGAAATGGATGAACTGGCCAAGGTTGAGCATATGCCCAAGCTTGAAAACCGCCAGATGATCATGGTGCTTGCACCGCGTTAAGGCGTCCTGCCCTTCTGCAGGCATGAAAAAGGCCCGGGGAGCATGCTTCCCGGGCCTTTTTTTGTATCTGACTGGCGGAAACCCGCCAGCATTCAGGGCCTGAGGACCAGGGTGCCATGCGCCGTGGCGGTCACGTCCTCCATGCCCGTCGGGGCGGAGGGAGTGATGGCGTCGCTGCTGGCGGCGCGCGCCATCATCAACATCGGCATGGGGCGGGCCATATCCTGATCTTCCAGCGCGACGGATCGGATGGACGATATCTTCAGTTTAAGCGTGGCTGCCGCCGCCTGCGCGCGCTGCTGCATGTCCTGCAGGGCGAGGGACTCGGCCTGACGGGTCAGTTCGGCCCGCCGTGGGCGCGACAGGGACCAGTCCAGTTGGGTCAGGGCGAGGTTCTGCGCCTGTAGCTGCCCGATCAGCGGCAGCAGGTTCCTGCCGTCCTGCGCGGTCAGGCGGATGGTCTGGCGTGCGACCCAGCCCGGCTTGCGGTTCTGGTGCGCGTCACCATCATCATGGCGGACAAAATACGACCCGGCATTGATGGTCAGCCCGTCCACATGGGCGCTGGTGGCCATGGCCTTGGCAATCTGCGCATTGACCTGCGCCTGTGCCGCGGCCGCCGTATCGGCGCGGGATTCGGCAAAGAAGGTGGCGGTCAGTTCATCGGGCTGGGCCTGCACGGTACCGGATGCGGTCAGGTCAAGCACGGTTTCATTGGGCGTGGAGTCGTTATGGGTCGCAGGCGCCTGCGCCATGACCGCCACCGGGCACAGCCCCGCCGCCAGCATGAGTGCGGGCAGGGCGCGCCGCGCCGTGGCGCGAAAATGTTCAGACATCATGAATGTGTCGTTTCCTTCAGTTCAACCAGCGCGCGGCGGAGTCGGATAATGCCTGAACGGATGCGCCCTTCGCGGCACATGCCTTCGCCCTGCATGCGCAGGCTGTCCACGTCCTGCGGCAGGGCGGGGCCATAGGCGTCAATAATGTTCAGGAGCCGGTTACAGTACGCCCGGGTGTCACTGGTGATGATGACAGGCTTGTCCGCCCCATCCCGTGTGGCCATCACGCGGGTTGTGTCCCCCTGCTCCGCCGGGACGGGAGAGGCCCCGCACAGGCAGAAGCTCATCACGACGATGGCTGGCGTCACAGCGGATTGCATGTTCATGACGCTACTCTACGCTACTGTTCATGTCGTGCTGATGGGAGAAAGGTGACGTTTGCGTCATGCCAGATATGTGCTGGTCGGGAGGAAAATCTTCTTCCCCCGCCGACAGGGCGCAGGCCGCCACGGGCAGCGATATGGAAACCGTAAGCCCAGGGTTGTGGGCGGATAGGTGCATCCGCCCGCCATGCAGTTGTACGATGGCGCGCACCATGGCCAGCCCCAGCCCGGCACCGGGTGTATGGCGGGCCTTTTCGGCCCGGAAGAAGCGTTCGGTCGCCCGGGCCATGTCGGCCTCGCTCATGCCGATTCCCTCGTCACTGACGGACAGGTCCAACATCCCTTCGCCCGTCGGCCCGCTTGTGCGGCCGGGGGAAAGTTCGCGTATCTGCGCACGCAGGTAAACCGTGCCGCCCGGCGGCGAAAATTTTATGGCGTTGTCGAGCATGTTGGCGACCGCCTGCTGCACCAGCGAGCGATCACCATAAAAGGACAGGTGGGCGGGCAGGTCGAGCGCGAGCGCGATGTCACGTTCATCCGCCACGGCTTCGTACAGGTCGGCCACGTCGAGCAGGACCGGCACCAGGTCGAATGTCATGAAGGCGGAGCGGCGCGCCCCCGCCTCGATCTGGGCAATGCGCAGCAGGGCCTCGAACACCGCCGTCACGTTATCCAGATTGCCGACCGCGCGGTCGATGGCGCCGCGCAGTTCCTCCGCCGATGTGGCGTGCAGGGCCGCGTCCTCAAGCTGCGTGCGCGCCCGTGCGATGGGGGTGCGCAGGTCATGGGCGATGGAGTTGGAGACCTGCCGCACCCCGTCCATCAGCCGCACGATGCGGTCGAGCATTTCGTTGATGGCCTCGGCCACCTGATCCATTTCATCACCATTGCCCACCAGCGGCATGCGGCGGCTCAGGTCGCCATGCGCGATGGCGGAGGTGGTGCGCGCGACCGTCTTGACCATGCGGCGGAAGATGCCATGCACCAGCACCGCCCCGCTTACCGCCAGCAGCGAGACCATGAGCCACGCCCAGAGTAGCGAGTCGGTCAGCAGGTGGCGCAGCACCCCGCGTGAGCGCACATCACGACCGACTAGCAGGCGGTAGCCACTGTCAAGCTGGCCCGCCGTATGGGTCTGTGCGGTGCCGGGCAGGCGGTAGCCATGCAGTTCCGCCATGCCACGCAGGCCCGCGCGCGTATCGGGCAGGGTGTACCAGCGGTCGGTGTACTGCACGCGCCCGGGCCATGCGGAGACATTGCCGGTCAGGTAATTCCCCTGCGGGTCAACGACCAGGTAGATCGCATCGTCATCAAGGTTCTGTTCCAGCCGGTCCTCGATCGTGAGCGCCAGCGTGGGCAGGCCGCCCATGACCCAGCGTTCGGCTAGCGCGCGAGCATCGGCATTGATGGCGGTTTCAACCTGACGGTCCAGAAAGCCGATCGTGCCCCACCACATGAACGACATGAACAGCACCGAGGACAGGGCGAACAGCATGCCATAGGCCAGCGAGAACCGCAGGCTGGCCGACCGCCACGCCCGCCAGCGCGACCGGCGGGGGGCGGGGGAAGGTGTAAAATCGCCCACCATTACAGCCGTGCCCGGCGGGCCATGCGTGGCCTATTCGGCACGCAGCATGTACCCGGCATTGCGGATGGTGTGGATGAGCGGCGTGTCAAAGGGCTTGTCCACCTTCTGGCGCAGGCGGGAGACATGCACGTCGATCACGTTGGTCTGCGGGTCGAAATGGTAATCCCATACGCCCTCAAGCAGCATGGTGCGGGTCACGACCTGCCCCGCATGGCGGGTCAGGTATTCCAGCAGGCGGAATTCGCGCGGCTGGAGGTCGATCTTGCGGCCCGCGCGCCGCACCGTGCGCGAGAGCAGGTCAATCTCCAGGTCCGCCAGTTCCAGCTTGGTCTGGGGTGCGGTTTCGGTCCGGCCACGGCGGCCAAGGGCCTCCACCCGAGCCAGCAGTTCGCTGAAGGCGAACGGCTTGGTCACGTAGTCATCCCCCCCGGCCTTGAGGCCCTGCACCCGGTCATCCACATCTGCCAGTGCCGAGAGCAGCAGCACGGGGGTGGCGTTGTTCTGCGCACGGATGGTCTCGAGCAGGCGTATGCCGTCAATGCCGCCGGGCAGCATGCGGTCAAGTATGATCAGGTCGAATTTCTCACTGACGGCCATGAACAGGCCGTCCTTGCCGTTATCGGTCAGTTCGACCAGGTGCCCGGCTTCCTTCAGGCCCTTGGCCACGAAATTGCGGACGGTGGGGTCGTCTTCAACAACAAGAATATGCACGTTGCCTCACGTCGTTTCTGGCGGGGTCGGTCAGTCTTCCATGTCCTCGTCGGGGCGGTGGCCCACGCAGGCATTCAGGCTGAGTATCTCATGGCGGCGGCGAATATGCAGCACCACGGTCGATTCCGGCTGCTTTGCCGCTATTGAACGGATCAGCATGCGCGAAGTGTCAATCGGTTCGTCATTTACGGCGGTGATGACATCACCAATATGCAGGTGCGCCTTCATGGCCGGGCCATCGCGGTCTATGCCCACGATCTGCACGCCGCCATGCCCCGGCCCGTCCGCCAGGGTTACGCCCAGCCAGCCCCGGTCGATGCGGCCCTTGCGGCGCAGTTCCTCCACGATCGGGGCCACGATTTCGGACGGCAGGCCAAAGCCGATCCCGACCGACCCGCCAGTAGGCGAGACGATGGCCGTGTTGACCGCCACCACCTGCCCCCCCAGGTTGAAGGACGGCCCGCCGGAATTACCGGGGTTGATGGGGGCGTCGATCTGGAAAAAATCATCAAACGGGCCAGTGCCGATATCGCGCCCGCGCGCGGAGACGATACCCGCGGTAACGGAAGACCCCAGCCCGAACGGGTTGCCCGCCGCCATGATCCAGTCACCGATATTGACCAGCCTGCTGTCACCCCATGGCACGAAAGGCATGGGATGGGGCGCGTGGATCTGGATGACGGCAATGTCCGTCAGGTCATCGCTGCCCACCAGGCGGGCAGGGAACTCCGTGCCATCGGCCAGCGATACGGTAATCTGGTCCGCCCCGCCCACCACATGCGCGTTGGTCACGATCACCCCGCTGGGGTCGATCAGGAAACCCGAGCCCGCGCCGAGCATTTCTTCCCCATGGGCGCGCATGCGCTCACGGAATTTATGTTCGAACGGGGTGCCTTTCACGCTGGGGGGCAGGGGCTGGTGGCCGGTTGCCTGCCTGTTGTCCTGCGAGACGGCGATGTTCACCACCGCCGGTCCCACCTGCCGCACCAGTGGCGCGAAGGTCAGCGGCCCGGACGAGACGATGGGCGGCACGGGGGCTGCGAAAAGCGACGGGGTGGGCTGTGGCGCGGACGCGGCGACATCCTGCGCCATGGCCGTGGCGGGTGACATGGCCAGTCCGGGCATTCCCAGCAGAAGTACGGGCAACAGGCGCGAAGCCGGGCGGCGCATGGCGGTCGGTATCCAGGTATGGCGGCAGGGGCAGGCGTTCATGGTGGCCATGTTATCTTAAAAAAGTGGCAATGCCATGTCTGCATACCATGTTGGACGTAAACGCATGGTGTTTTATGGCCTGCGCCCCTGCCGTGAGGGCGGCGGGCTGGCTGTGGCCGGGTTTTCAGGCCAGTCATGTCGGGGATAGCGCCCGCGCATGTCGCGCCGCATATCCGCCCATGACCCGGCCCAGAACCCGGCCAGGTCGGCCGTGATCGCCTGCGGCCTGCCTGCGGGGGAGAGCAGGGCGATGCGCAGTTCCACCCTGCCATCGGCAATGTGGGGTGTCTTTGTTACACCGTAAAAGGTCTGGGCGCGCGCCGCCGCGACCGGCACGGGCTGCAGGTAATCCACTGCCGCCCGGCCGCCTGGCAGTTCAAGATGCGTGGGCAGCATCCGGTCCAGCCATTTCAGCGTGGCATGGTCCATGGTGGCGCGCAGCATGGCCAGCAGGTCCATTTCCGCCAGCGCGGACAGGCGGTTCACCCCCGCAAGCCAGGGGGCAAGCCATTCCTGCGTGGTCTCCGCCAGCGCGGTGTCTGACAGGTCGGGCAGGTCCGGGCGGTCAAGCCGGTTGCGCGCCAGTTCCACGCGTGCCTGAAGCTGGCGGCAGGCGTCGCTCCAGCTAAAGGTTGCGGCAAGGTTCTGCGCCGCCTGCGCGCAGAGCAGGGTGGCGACTTCCCCGGCACTGGCGGTGACGGTTCGGTCGCGCAGCACAAGGTTGCCCAGCCGCAGCCTGCGGCGCGCCATCACGTTGCCGGTTGTCGGGTCCAGCGTGGTTTCCACCTGCTCCTTTGCACGTGCAAGGACGCTGTCGGGCAGGGCGTCACGGTCCAGCGGGGCGGCAAGGCAGATTTCGGCGGCCTTGCGCACATGCATGCCCGCCACGGCCAGCAGCGGGCTTTTGGCCATGTCATCGGTCTTGGACACGCGCGCGCTCCCCCCGCCTGCAAGGCGGAAGGACCCGGCCTCGCCCCGCGCCTGCGCGATCCGGTCGGGAAAGGCGGCGGCAATCAGGGCCGCGGAGTCGCCTTCTGCCATGATGTCGCGCGCCAGCCCCAGCCGCCTGCGGTACTGCCGCGCCGCGTGGCGGATGCGTGACAGGGCCGCGCGATCGGCATCGGGGTGGTCCGCGCCCGCCAGCAGGTCAAGGCGCAGGCGGATATCGACCGGTGCTGACGGTGGCGCGCCCCGTCCGGTCCCGGCGCGGCGCGGGCGCAGCGGGTCACGTTCCTCCAGCATGGCGGCGAGGTCGGCAGCCAGCGCGCGCTCGGGGGGCGTGCGGGCGGCGAGCATCATGGCGGCAAGGCGGGGATGCGCGCCAAGGGCCGCCATGCGCGCGCCGTCGGGGGTGATGCGGGCATCATCATCCAGCGCGCCCAGAGCCTGCAGCAGGCTGCGCCCGGCCTCGAACGCGCCATTGGGCGGGGCGTCGGGAAAGGGGAGTGCCGCCGGGTCCGTGCCCATGACCGCCTGCCATGCGGCGGTATCGAGCCGCAGGCCGGTCAGTTCGGCTTCCATCATTTCCGGGCGGTCATGGGGGGGCATGGCGCGGCTTGTCGTTTCCGTCCACAGGCGTATGGCGATGCCGGGGGCCACGCGGCCCGCGCGCCCGGCACGCTGGGCCGCCGCCGCGCGGGAGATGCGCACGGTTTCAAGCCGTGTCAGCCCCGTGCCGGGGTCCAGTCGCGGCACGCGGCGGAACCCGCCATCCACCACGATGCGCACGCCCGGAACGGTCAGCGATGTCTCGGCAATCGAGGTGGACAGGATCACCCGCCTGCGGCCCGCCGGGTGCGGTGTCAGCGCTAGATCCTGCTCCGCCGGGGGCAGTTCGCCGTACAGCGGCAGGACATCGGCATCAATGCCCGCCAGTGCCGCCCGCGTGCGCTGGATTTCTCCCACGCCGGGCAGAAAGGCCAGAATGTCGCCCGCGTCCTCGCTCACGGCGGCACGGATCGCGGCGGCCATGGCGTCGGGCAGGTCGCGGCGGTGTACGAGGTCGCGCTTCGCGTGGCGGATATCGACCGGGAACATCCGGCCCGCGCTTTCCACCAGTTCCGCCGCCATATGGCGTGACAGGGCGGCCCCATCCATGGTGGCGGACATGGCCACGAGCCGCAGTTCGGGCCGCAGGCTGCGCTGCAGGTCAAGGCAGAAGGCCAGCGCGGCGTCCGCATCGACGGAGCGTTCATGGATTTCGTCAAAAATGACGCAGGCCACCCCCTCCAGCATCGGGTCGGCCAGCAGGCGGCGCACCAGCAGGCCCTCGGTAATGACCTCGATGCGGGTGCGCTCCGATGTCGCGCCATCCAGCCGGGTACGGTAGCCCACCAGCCCGCCGGGCTGTTCGCCAACCAGTTCCGCCATGCGCTGGGCCGCCGCCCGGGTGGCCAGCCTGCGCGGCTCCAGCATCACGATCCGCCCATCCTGCCGCCATGGGGCATCAAGCAGCGCCAGCGGCACCAGCGTGGTCTTGCCCGCGCCGGGCGGGGCGACCAGAACGGCGTTGGACGCGCGGGCAAGGGTGTCCTGTAGCGCCGGAAGGGCGGCGGCGACCGGCAGCGCGTCCGCGCTTTGGGACAGGAGTGCGGCAAGCCGGTTTTGCAAGGTGGGATCGAAAGACATATCCTGATCTTATGGCGTCCGGGGTGGTGGCGGGGCAATCCTTGCCATGTGGTCCGGGCGTGTTTTTCCTGTCCTGTGTGGTGGAGTGCCGTCCGTGCCCTTTCTGCGGCTTGTAGCGATCCTGTGCCTGCTGGTGGCGCTTCCGTCCGCCGTCCGCGCGGCGCAGAGTGATCCCGTCACCAGCACGCGCGCCACTGTCGCGCTGGTCACGGCGGATGATAGCTTCATGCCCGGCCGCGCGCTGCATGTGGGGCTGCGCCTGCGTCTGGCGCCCGGCTGGCATACCTACTGGCTCAACCCTGGTGACGCGGGGGACGCGCCCAGCCTGCAGGTGACCGCGCAGGGGGGCGCTACGGGGCAGGCCGGTCCGATCGAATGGCCCACCCCGCGCGTGCTGCATGACGGGCCGCTTACATCCTATGCCTATACCGGTGATGTGCTGCTGCCGGTCACGCTGGTGCCCGTGGCGGGCGCGCAGGCGGGGGCCATGGAACTGCATGCCGTGGCGGAGTGGCTGGTCTGTGCCGATATCTGCGTGCCTGAGCACGGTACCTTCAGCCTGACCCTGCCCCGTGGGGAACCGCAGCCTTCGGCGCAGGTGGCGGATTTTGCGCGCGCCGCCGCCAGCAGGCCTGTGGCCTCGCCCTTTGCCGCCCGTGTTTCGGCTGCCGGAATCCTGCAGCTTGCGGGGGCGGAATTGACACCGGATGCGGTGCGTGACGCATGGTTCATGCCGGAGGTAGCGGGCGCAATTGATCAGGATGCCCCGCAGGTGGTGACGGTGCGCGACGGGATCGTGCAGCTTGCATTGCATCCCGGCCCGGAATTCCACGGCGGAACCGCCCTGTCCGGCATTGTCGTGCTGCGTGATGGCGCAGGGCGTGAGCAGGGCCTGATGGTGCACCCGGTACCCGGTGAGGTACACGCCCTGCCGCCACCCGTCGCGGCAGCACATGCGGCTCCCATCGGCTGGCTGCTGGCCATGGCCTTTGCGGGGGGGCTGATCCTCAATCTCATGCCCTGCGTCTTTCCGGTCCTGGCGATGAAGGTGCTGGCGCTCGAACGCATGGCGCGGGGCGCGCGCCGGGCGGCGCTGGGCGGGGCGGCCGCCTATGCCGCCGGTGTGATCGGTGCCTTTGTCGTGCTGGGGGGGTGTATTGCCGGCCTGCGGGTGGCCGGGCAGCAGGCGGGCTGGGGGTTCCAGTTCCAGTCCACCGGGTTTGTGACTGCCATCTGCGTGCTGCTGTTTGTCGTGGCCCTGAACCTGCTGGGCGTGTTCAGCGCGGGCACGCGGCTCATGCGGCTGGGCAATGCGCTGCCTACGCATATGGGTGATTTCCTGACCGGGGTTCTGGCGGTCGTGCTGGCCTCGCCCTGTACCGCGCCGTTCATGGGGGCGGCGGTGGCGGGTGCGCTGGCGGCGTCCCCGGTTGTGGGGGTGCTGGTGTTCGCGGCCCTCGGGCTGGGGCTGGCGGCTCCCTACCTGCTTCTGGCCGCCATGCCGGGGCTGCTGGGCTGGCTGCCGCGCCCGGGGGCATGGATGGAAACGGTGCGCCACCTTCTGGCCCTGCCGGTGCTGGCAACCTGTGTGTGGCTGGCATGGGTGAGCGAACTGGAAGGGGGGCCGCATGCCCTTATCGTGCTCTGTGCCGGGCTGGCAATCGCCGGGGCGGGGTGCTGGTTCCTGCGCATGGCGGAACGGGCGGACATGCGTGGTGACAGGCCGGAGCGCACGGGTATCTACCGCGCCGTGGCGGTTCTGGCCCTGCTTGTGGCCTTTGTGGGTGGCAGCCTGCTGCCGCCCGCCAGTATGGGGGAGCATGGCACCGGCCGCGTAGCCGATGGCAGTTCGGTATTCTCCGCAGCCCGGCTGGCGGAACTGCGCGGGCAGGGGCACCCGGTATTTGTGGACATGACGGCGGCGTGGTGCATTTCCTGCCTGGTCAATGAGCGGGTGGCCCTGTCCAGCAAGGTGGTGCGGGAATCATTCGCGCGGCGCGGGATCGTGTACATGAAGGGGGACTGGACCCGGCGCGATGCGGAAATCACGGCTTTCCTGCGCGCCCATGGGCGTGATGGCGTGCCGTTCTACGCCTATTATCCCGCGCGGGGGGAGGAAGTGATCCTGCCTGAAATCCTGTCCCCTGGCATTGTCCTGCGCATGACGGGCGGGGAGTGAACGCAGCGTTCACCCTGCCGCCCGGCATGGTGTGTCAGTGGGTTGCGCCCGGCAGGGTCAGGTTGCCCGGCGGGGGGGAGCGGAGCTGAGGCTGCTTCGCGGTATGCGTGGTGGTGGAATCCGTATCATCCGACGGGTAACCCGTGGGGAAGATGGCGTCAGGCCCGTCATCCACGGCGGGGGCCGCTGCCTTTGGCGCGGGCGTGGTCGTGGCGGGCGCCGGGGCGGAGGCCGGCTGGCTGTCCGTCGGGCCGCCGCCAATGGTCATGGAGCCATTGCCGGGCTGGCTGGCCGCCGGTGTGGTGGCCGTGACCGTGGCGGGACCGGATGCGGGCGTGCCATCAAGCGGCTGCGCGGCCACGCTGCCCGCGGCCGGTGGCGTGACCAGCCAGTTGCCGAGGTTGTTGCGGATCTGGTTTTCCAGCTCCCGGCTCATGTCCTGCAGCATCATGTCGGTCAGGGCGTTCAGGTTTTCCGGCGTGTCGCTGTTGCCGTGGCGTGTTTTCGGGTCATAGGAGCGCGTGACCTGGGCAACGGCATAGCCCGTCACGCGCCCATCGGCGGAGGTGACGTCCAGATGCACGTTAAGCTGCCCGTCCAGCACGCCGCCGGGCTGGTGCAGGATGGATGCCCGGTCGATCGTGAACACGCCTTTCCCCCCGCTGCCAGCGGCGATGAGCCGGTCATGCGCCATCTGCGCCAGTGACTGGTCCGGCGGAAAGGGCGCACGGGCCGACAGGTCGCCCGGTATGGTGCCCGGTTGCCCCCGGTCCACCACGGAAATCGAGGCGACATTCAGGTTCAGCGGCGGCTGGTTGCTGAACTGGGGCGGCGCGAAGGTAACGGCCGGTTTGCTATCGGCATGGTCACAGGCCGACAGCGCCATGAAGGGCAGGCTCGCGGCCAGCGCCACGCGCAGGCCGCGACGCAGCGAGGGAATGGAAAACGGGGGGCGGTTCGGTCGCATGGAAATATATATCCCGATAACGGCTGGCGCACGGGGCGCGGTCAACAGATCAGGATTATGACCGTGCCATGATCCGCACCGGGCGCAAAGGGGGCGGGCGGGACGTCAGGCCGTCCTGCCGCCGATCTCGTCACGCTGGAAATGGAAACTGTGGTTGCAGAACGAGCAGTTCATGGTGATCGTGCCCTCCTGCGCCATGTGGTCCAGGTCATCCAGCGAGAAGGTTTCCAGAATACCCGACAGTCGCGCGCGTGAGCAGCGGCAGCCAAAGGCCAGTGCGCGCGGCTGGCCCATCATGAGCCCTTCGGCATGGAACAGCCGGTGCAGCAGGGTGGCGGAGGACAGGCTGTCATCAAGGATTTCATGCGCGGTCAGGGTGGTGGCCAGCGTGGTCGCCGTCTCCCACGCATCATCCCCTTCCTCGGTGGAGATGTCGGGGCCGATCCCGCCATCGCTGGCGATCTTTTCCATCACCAGCGCGCCCGCGCGCCAGCCCTGTTCGGTCTTTTCACAGAACAGACGGACCCAGCAGGCATGCTGCTCGCTGGTGGCGAAGTAATGCGCCGCCATGTCCGACAGGCTTTCGCCCGTGATCTCGACAATGCCCTGATGGATGTCGGTATCCGGCCCCTGATCCACGCTGAAGGCCAGATAGCCCTTGCCCAGAAGCTGGCCCGCCGTGGGGTTGGGGCAGGTGGCCAGCAGTTCGGCCACCTGCGCATCGTCCGAGCGGGCGTGAAAGCGCAGGGCGCCGGAATCCGTGCAGTCCGCCAGCAGCAGGCTGACCGGGCCATCGCCCTTGGCCTGAAGGGAGAACGAGCCCTGGAATTTCAGCGATGAAGCCAGCGCCGCCACCAGCGCCAGCGCTTCGCCCGCCAGCCGCAGCACGACATCAGGGTTGTCATGGCGTGTCAGCAGCGTGTCGGTCAGCACGCCGGGGCGCACCAGCCGCCCGCGCACGGGGCGCTGGTCCAGATAGAACGGCACGACACCCTGCGGCACCACCAGGTCGGGGGTGTCGGGGCGGCTGGAATCAAGAAAGGCGGGGGAGGAGATATTGGTGGTCATGGTAGAAAAACCCGCGTCTGCACACCCACCACAGGGGCGTGGTGTGGTCAGAGATTGGCGGTGATGTCCGCCTCCAGCGCGGCAAGGCGCTGGTCAAGGTCCTGCAGTCGGGCGGCGGGCAGCAGGCCCGCTTCCTGCACCGCCGCAATCGCGCGCTGGCGGCAGCGGTCATGCTCCATGTCCAGGTCTTCCGTGCGGCCCGCACCGGCAAGGCAGTCCAGATAGGCATCACGTATGGTGGCGACGCGCCCGTCACTGGCGGGCAGGACGGAGGTGAAGATGTCGCGCACGCTCTTTTCGGCCCAGCCGGGAACTTCCGGCGCGTCTTCGGTGGAGGTGGGCAGTGCGGGCTGTTCGGCCGGTCCGGTCATGCCGTGGGTTCCTTTCCATATTTCTGCCAGTCCTCGCCACACAGCGCCCAGACAAGGATGCCCTTCTGCGCGTGCAGGCGGTTCTCGGCTTCGTCGAACACGACGGAATGCGGGCCTTCAAACACGTCTTCCGTCACTTCCTCTCCGATATGGGCAGGCAGGCAGTGCAGGAAAAGGGCGTCGGGTGCGGCATGCGCCATGAGCGCACCATTCACGCGGTAGGGCTCGAACGCGTTCAGCCGCTGGTCCGATGCCTTGTCCGACATGCTGACCCATGTGTCGGTAATGACCGCATCGGCACCGCTGACGGCGGCAACGGGATCGGTCGTGACCGTGATGTCCGCCCCATGCTCGCGTGCCCATGCCACGGCCGAGACCGAGGGGGCATGCGTGCTGGGGGTGGCCAGCCGCAGGCGGAAGCCGAACAGGGCCGCGGCCTCGATGAAGGAGGTGGCGACATTGTTGCCATCCCCCACCCAGGCCAGCGTGCGGCCCTTGATGGGGCCGCGATGCTCCTCGAACGTCATGATGTCGGCCATGATCTGCACGGGGTGGGAATCCGGCGTCAGCCCGTTGATGACCGGCACGCTGCTCCAGCGTGCAAGCTGGCGCAGGTTTTCCGTCTTGCCCGTGCGCAGCACGATGGCATCGACAAAGCGCGACAGCACGCGCGCGGTATCGGCAATGGTCTCGCCCCGGCCAAGCTGCATGTCGGACGGCGCAAGCAGGACCACATTGCCGCCAAGCTGCTGCATGCCGACCTCGAACGAGACGCGCGTACGTGTGGAGGGCTTGGACAGCATGAGGCCGAGCGCACGGCCGCGCAGCGGCAGGGCGGGATGCAGCGGGCGGGCGCGCTGGTGCTGCATGCGCTTGATGCCGGCCGCGACATCGAGGATGGCGCGCAGCGTGGCCCCGTCCAGTTCCCGGAGGTCAAGGAAATGGCGGGGGGCGACCTGTGCGGGGGTGTTGAGCGCGTTCATGCCACATTCTCCGGCTTGGCGGCGGCAAGGTGGGCCTGCACGCGCCGGGCCGCCCGGTCCAGTTTGTCCAGTGCCTCGGCGCAGTCGGCCTCGGTCACGGTCAGGGGGGGCAGCAGGCGCAGCACGTTGTCGCCCGCCGTGACGCTCAGCAGCCCCTCGGCCAGGGCCGCGTTCTGCACCAGCGCCACATCGGCATGGCATTTCAGCCCGATCAGCAGGCCAAGGCCGCGCCGCCCGGTGAACACATCGGGGTAGGTGGCCACCAGCCGGTCAAGGCCCGCGTCGATCTGGGCCGCGCGGGCGCGCACGCCCTCAAGGAAGCCGGGGGCGAGCAGGATGTCGAGCACCGCATTGGCGGCGGCGCAGGCCAGCGGGCTGCCGCCAAACGTGGTGCCATGGCTGCCGGGTGTCATGTGCCGGGCGATGGTCTCCGTCGTCAGCACGGCCCCCATGGGGAAACCACCTGCAATGCCCTTGGCGGTGGACAGGATGTCGGGCGTGATGTCCGACCATTCATAGGCGAACAGGCGGCCGCTGCGGCCCATGCCGCACTGGACCTCATCAACGCCAAGGAACAGGCCGTATTCATCACAGGTCGCGCGCAGTTCCTGCATGAAGCGCGCGGTGGCGACATGGATGCCGCTTTCGCCCTGCACCGGCTCGACCAGAATGCCCGCGGTCTCGGCCGTGATGGCGTCGCGCACCGCATTCATGTTGTTGAGGGCGACGTGGTCGAAGCCTTCCACCCGGGGGCCGAAGCCATCCAGATATTTCGGGTTGCCTGTGGCGGACAGCGTAGCCAGCGTGCGGCCGTGGAACGCGCCGTTGAAGCAGATGATGCGCGTGCGCTCCGGGTGGCCGGACTTGGCCTGCGCGCGGCGGATCATCTTGATCATGCCCTCGTTCGCTTCAGCGCCCGAATTGCAGAAGAAGGCGGTGTCGGCAAAGCTGTTGGCCACCAGGCGGGCGGCAAGCCGTTCGGCCTGCGGCACGCGGTACAGGTTGGAGACATGCATGACACGCTGCGCCTGCTGCGTGATTGCCTCCACAAGATGCGGGTTGTTATGCCCCACCGATGACGTGGCTATGCCGGAGCCGAAGTCCAGGAATCGTCGCCCGTCCACCGTGTACAGCCAGGCACCTTCGCCGCGCTCGAAAGCGAGATCGGCGCGATTGTAATTCGGCATCAGGGCGGGAATCATGGAATGACCTTGTACTTCGGTTCAAAGAAAAAAGGATGACGGGCTCAGAAACGAAAACGGCCCACCGCAGGGGGTGGGCAAGTTTTCTTTCCCGAATTTCCCGGGCCATGCGTGGATGACGAGTCGATACGGCATCCAGTCTGCATATCCTGACCCGGAAGGCAGCGAGGATATGGGCGCTACGGGCGAAATGCAACCTTAACGCCATTTTCCCCTGCGGTTCCGCCATGGCAGCCATCCGCCAGCCAGTCAGCTATGGGCGGGGGCGTGCGGTTTATGTCAGTATGCCCGTTATGGTGGCCCGCCCGTCCCGCTCCGCTCCGCGCCCGCTTCCCCCCGCACCGGATGCCGCCGTGCTGCGCGCGGTGGCGCTGGCCTATCTGGCCCGTTTCGCCGCCACGCGCGCGGCGGTCGGGCAGATGCTGGAGCGCCGTATCGACCGCTGGGTGCGCCGCGCGCTCGCCACCGGCATGGAAGCGGAAGACGCGGCCCGCGCCGTAGCCCCCGCCCGTGACCTGATCCCCCGCATCGTGGCTGACATGGAGGGGCTGGGCGCGGTGGATGACGCCCGCTTTTCCCAGTCCCGCGCCCGATCCCTTGCCCGTGCCGGGCGCTCGCGCCGCATGGTCGCCGCACATCTGGGCGCGCGCGGGGTGGATGAGGCCACCGCAGGTGAAGCGATGGAGGAAGCCCTCGGCCCGCGTGACGGGGAAGGGCGGGAGACGGAACTGGCCGCGGCCCTGGTTTTCGCGCGCAAGCGGCGGGCGGGGCCGTTCCTGCGGCCCGACGCGGATGGGGACGAGGCGGCGCGGCGCACGCGGCGCGCGATGGAGGCCATGGCGCGGGCGGGATTTACCCATGACATCGCACGTCAGGCGCTGGAAATGGATGTGACCGAGGCGGAGGACAGGATCATGCGCATGAGAACGGCATGAAAAGGGGTATTGCGCGGATAATGGTGGCGGCCTTGCTCCTGCCGCTGGCTGCCTGTGGCGGGGGTGGCTGGAACGGGCGATTGCAATGCGCGCCCTATGCGCGGGACATGACGCATGTGCAGCTGAAGGGGGATGCGGCCTCATGGTGGGCGCAGGCGCGCGGGCGCTACCCCCGCAGCGCCGTGCCCCGGCCAGGTGCCGTGCTGGTGCTGCGCTCCACCAGCCGCCTGCCGGACGGGCATGTCTCCGTCGTGCGCGCGGTGCGTGGCCCGCGCGAGGTGCTGGTGGACCAGGCCAACTGGGTGCCGGGCCGCGTTGGCCGGGCCGAGCCGGTCATAGACGTATCGGGGCGGAATGACTGGTCGCGGGTAAAGGTATGGTGGGCCCCCATTCACGACATGGGCAAAACCGTCTATCCTGCATATGGGTTTATCCTGCCAACGGGCTGATCTGGCTGCCATGGATGCTTGCATATCATGGGCGTCCCCCTCACATAGGCGGGGAAGGGCAGGTTGTCCGCCGTATGGGATGGCGGGCGCGGAAACGGCATTTTGCGTCATGGACGCGGATTGAGGAATGCAATGGGTAGCTTGAGCTGGGGACATTGGCTGATCGTACTGGCCGTGGTGCTGGTACTGTTTGGCGGCGGCGGCAAGATCAGTTCGCTCATGGGGGACATGGCGCGCGGCATCAAGACGTTCAAGAAGAACATGGCCGATGACGCCCCCGAGGAGCCGGTACCCACCGGCCACATACAGGGCCCGGCGCGGGAAAAGGACGCCGCCTTTACCGAAACGCCGCAGCGTTCCCCCAACAACGTGAAATGACATGGGCCGCATGCCCGGCATGCGGACGGACGGCGTGATGGATGAAACAGCATTTCCCGCTGGCGCGTACTGCCACGCGGTAAGCCGGATTATTGCCGCGGGCCAGCGGATGGACCGTTTTGGCTGGGTACCCGCCACGGCGGGCAATATCAGCATCCGCCTGCCTGATGGCACGCTCGCCATCACGCGCTCGGGCGGACACAAGGGGCTGCTGGGGCCGGACGGGGTGATCCGCGTGGACGCCACGGGCGCGCCATGCACCGACGGTGACCGCCCCAGCGCCGAGACCCTGCTGCACTGCCAGATCTATGCCCATGACGCCACGGCGGGCGCGGTGCTGCACGGGCACTCCGTAGCCTCCACCGTGCTGTCCATGGCGGGTGGGGACGCGCTGGTGCTGGAAGGCTACGAGGTCCAGAAGGTCTTTGCCGGGCAGGACACCCATGCCGCACGGGTGCATGTGCCCATATTCGACAATGACCAGGACATCGCCCGCCTCTCCGGTGTCGTGGCGCCCCATCTGGCGGGCATGCATGCGGGCTACATCATTCGCGGCCATGGCGTGTATGTCTGGGGTGCGGATATGGATGTGGCGCTTGCGCGGCTGGAGGGGCTTGAGTTCCTGCTGGCCTGCGAACTGGAGAGGAGGAAGCTCGGATGAGCAGCCTGACCGTCTATGCCGATGACCGGCCCGGCGTGGCCTGCCTGCACCTGACCGACCCCGCGCGCATCGCCGCCGAGCTGGGCCGGATCGGTGTGCGGTTCGAGCAGTGGGACAGCCCGGTCGTCCCGCCGCGTGACGCCACGGAAGCCGAGGTGCTGGACGCCTACCGCCCCTATCTCGACCAGCTCATGGGGGAGACGGGGGCCGGTTCGGCGGATGTGATCCGTGTCCGCCCCGATACGGCGGGCTGGGCGCAGGCGCGCGGCAAATACCTGTCCGAGCATGTCCATAGCGAGGACGAGGTGCGCTTTTTCGTCCATGGGCAGGGGGATTTCATCCTGCACGTGAACGGCCATGTCTATGACGTGCGCTGCACCGCGCGGGACCTGATTTCCGTGCCCGCCGGCACGCCCCACTGGTTTGACGGGGGGGAAGTGCCGGATTTCGTGACGCTGCGCATCTTCACCAACCCAGATGGCTGGATCGCGCAATATACCGGCAGCGACATCGCGGTCCGCTTCCCCGTGGAAGCCTGAGCCGCCGTGAAGGAGATGAGAACGTGACCCAGGCCACGCAGCCGCCCGTACGTGCGGTGCTGCTGGATATTGAGGGAACGACCCTACCGGTTTCCTTTGTCCATGACACCCTGTTCCCCTATGCCCGCAAGGCGCTGCCCGCCCTGCTGCGCAACCGGGCCGATGACCCGCAGGTCAAGGCGCAGATTGCGGAAATCGCCCGCCTTGCCCCCGGCGTGCCCCCCCTGCGCCAGCTTGAGGCATGGATGGATGCGGACGCCAAGGTCGCGCCGCTCAAGGCCCTGCAGGGCATGGTCTGGGCGCAGGGATATGCCGATGGCGCGCTCAGGGCCGTTCTCTACCCGGACGTGGTGCCCGCCCTGCGCTGCTGGGCGGCGGCGGGGGTGGCGCTTGCGGTCTATTCCTCCGGCTCGGTTGCGGCGCAGAAGCTGATTTACGGCCATACGAGTGAGGGGGACGTGAGCAGCGTCTTCGTCGGGTTCTATGACCTCGGCATGGGCGGCAAGCGTGATGCGGACAGCTATCGCCACATCCTGCGCGATGCCCGGTGGCAGCCGGAGGATGTGCTGTTTCTGTCCGATGTCGTGGCCGAGCTTGACGCCGCCGCCACCGCGGGGCTGCGTACATGCCAGATCGTCCACCCGCAGGACGGCACGCAGCCCGGAACCACCCATCCCGTCGCCGCGACGCTGGATGAGGTCGCGACCCGCTTTGGCCTGCCGTGCCCGGAGGCGGCATGAAGGCGCATCTGCACACGGACTGGCGCGACATTCCCGACGCCGCCCGTGGCGCGGTTGCGGCGCTGGGCAATTTTGACGGGGTGCATGTGGGCCATGCCCATCTGGTGCAGGCAGCGCATGCCGCGCGCCCTGACCGGGAACTGGCGGTGGTGACGTTCGAGCCGCATCCGCGCGAACTGTTCCGCCCGCAGGACCCGCCCTTTCGCCTGACCCTGCCGCAGGAACGCTTTGCGGCGCTGTCCGCCCTTGGCGTGAAGCATGTGTTCCAGATTCCCTTCGACCGGGAATTCAGCGCCATGAGCGCCGAGAATTTCGTAACCCGCGTGCTGCATGAAAGCCTTGGCCTGCACCATGTGGCCTGCGGCATGGATTTCGCCTTCGGCCACCGCAGGCGGGGCAACGTGGATTTCCTGGCCGAACGGACCGAGGAGCTGGGCATCGGCCTGACCGTTGTCCCGGCACTGGCCGATGCGCTGGGGCCATATTCCTCCAGCCGTATCCGCAGGCTGCTGCAGGATGGATACCCCGAACGCGCGGCGGAGGAACTGGGCCGCCCGTGGTCGATTCGCGGCGTGGTGCAGCATGGTGACAAGCGTGGCCGCCTGCTGGGGTTCCCCACGGCCAACATCGCCCTTGGTCGCCATCTGGAACCCGCGCGTGGCGTGTATGCCGTCAGCGTGCGCATGGCCGATGGCACGGTCTGCCCCGGCGTGGCCAATATCGGGCGCAGGCCCACCATCAATGACGGGCAGGAAAGCCGGCTGGAAGTGCACCTGCTTGGTTTTTCAGGTGACCTGTACGGCCAGACCCTGTCGGTCGCGCTGCATACCCTGCTGCGCGCCGAACGCCGCTTTAACGGGCTGGACGCGCTCAAGGAACAGATCGCGCGCGATTCCGAGCAGGCTACCGCCTATCTGTCCGCCCGCCAGTCCGGGACCATACCCACCAGAACTTGACCACGCGCCGCCGTGGTCTCCATAAGGTTGCCTCGCGCGCGGGCCCTCGCGGCCCTGCATGCTCCCCTTTGCCAGAAGAACAGAACAGGCCATGTCCGAGTCAAAACCACAGGATGTCTATCGGGAGACGGTCTTCCTGCCGACCACCTCCTTTCCCATGCGGGGCAGTCTGCCCAAGAGGGAACCTGAGATTCTGGCCGGATGGGAGCGTGACAAGCTCGATGACCGCCTGTTCGCGCAGGCGCAGGGGCGTGACGTGTTCATGCTGCATGATGGCCCGCCTTACGCCAACGGGCACCTGCATATCGGCCACGCGCTGAACAAGATCCTCAAGGACGTGATCAACCGCGCCCACCGTATGGCGGGCTACGGCATCCATTACGTGCCGGGCTGGGACTGCCATGGCCTGCCGATCGAATGGAAGATCGAGGAAGAATACCGCAAGCGCGGGCAGGACAAGGACAGCGTGCCCGTTCTCCAGTTCCGCGCCGAATGTCGCGCCTATGCGCAGAAATGGCTCGACACGCAGGCCAGCGAGTTCCGCAGGCTGGGCGTGCAGGCGGAATGGGCGCGGCGTTACGCCACCATGGATTTCTCGTCCGAGGCGGCGATCGCGGGGGAAATCGGCAAATTCCTGCTCAATGGCCTGCTGTATCGTGGCCTGCGCCCGGTCATGTGGAGCCCGGTCGAGAAAACGGCCCTGGCCGAGGCCGAGATCGAATATCGCGACCATGAATCCACCGCCATCCATGTGGCGTTCCCCTTTGTGACCGATCCCACCCCCGCCCATGCGCTGGAAGATGTGGCGGCGGTGATCTGGACCACCACGCCGTGGACCATCCCCGCCAACCGCGCCATCGCCTATGGGCCGGAAATCACCTACGCCGTGCTGCGGATTGATGGCGTGAGCGATGACGCCACGCTGGAGCCGCAGGCGCGCGTGTTGGTGGCGGAAGACCTGATCGGCCCGTTCTGCCAGGCGGCGGGCGTGACCGCGCACCATGTGCTCTACACCCTGCCCGGCAGCGCGCTGGAGGGCGCGGTCTGCGCCCATCCGCTGCGCGGGCAGGGCTATGATTTCGACGTGCCGCTGCTGCCCGGCGCGCATGTCACGACCGAGGCCGGGACCGGGCTGGTCCACACGGCCCCCGCGCATGGCGAGGACGACTTCAACCTCGGTCGCGCCTACGGGCTGGAAATCACCGAACTGGTGCAGGGTGACGGCCGCTATGCTGACTGGGTGCCCCTGTTTGCCGGTGGACATGTGTTCAAGGCGGCGGAGCCGGTCTGTCAGGCCCTGCTTGAATCCATGCAGCGCGCCGTGGCGGCGGGCACCGCGCCGTGCGGGCTGGTGGCGCGGGCGACGCTGGTCCATTCCTATCCCCATTCATGGCGTTCGCGCGCGCCCATCATCTATCGCGCCACGCCGCAGTGGTTCATCCGCATGGATGGCGAAGGCCATCTGCGCGACCGTGCCCTTGCCGCGCTGGAAAAGGTGACGTTCGTGCCCGCGCAGGCGCGCAACCGCCTGACCTCGATGGTGGCGGGCCGCCCGGACTGGTGCATCAGCCGCCAGCGCGCATGGGGCGTGCCGATTGCCGTGTTCGTGGAAAAGCGCACGGGCGAGGTCCTGCGCGATGCCGAGGTGATGGCCCGTGTCGTCGCCGCCTTCCGTGCCGAGGGGGCGGATGCCTGGTACAGCTCCCCCGCCTCGCGCTTCCTTGGCGAAGGGCGCGACCCGGAGGATTACGAGCAGGTCTTCGACATCGTGGACGTATGGTTCGAGAGTGGCTCGACCCATGCCTTCGTGCTGGGTCATGGCGACATGCCCTTCCCGGCGGATCTCTACCTTGAGGGGTCGGACCAGCATCGCGGCTGGTTTCAGTCCTCCCTGCTCGAAAGCGTGGGCACGCGCGGTGTGGCACCCTACAAGGCGCTGGTGACCAACGGCTTTGTGCTGGACGAGCAGGGCCGCAAGATGTCCAAGTCGCTTGGCAACGTCATCGCACCGCAGGACGTGAATGACAGCCTCGGGGCCGACATCCTGCGCCTGTGGGTCATGAACTCCGACACGAACGAGGACCTTCGCATCGGCAAGGAGATCCTCAAGCAGCAGGGCGAACTCTATCGCCGCCTGCGCAATACGCTGCGCTGGCTGCTGGGTGCGCTGGATGGCTTTACCGAGGCCGAGCGCGTGCCCCATGCCGAACTGCCCGAGCTTGAGCGCTGGGTCATGCACCGCCTGAGCGAACTGGGCGGCCTTGTGGCCAGCGCGGTGGAAACGCATGAATGGGTGGGCGTGTACCCCGCGCTGCACGGCTTCTGCGCAGCTGACCTGTCGGCCTTCTATTTCGACGTGCGCAAGGACACCATCTACTGCGATGGCCCGTCGAGCCTGAAACGCCGCGCTGCGCGCACCGTGCTGGACCACCTGCATCGCTGCCTGTGCGCATGGCTTGCGCCTGTTCTGGTCTTTACGGCGGAAGAGGCATGGCTGGCCCGCCCCGGCAATACCGAAAGCGTGCACCTGCAGGCTTTCCCGGACCTGCCCACGGAATGGAACGATCCCGAACTGGGCGATCGCTGGGCCATGCTGCGTGCCGTGCGCCGCATCATCACCACCGAGATCGAGAGCGCGCGCCGTGATGGGCTGGTCAAGTCCTCGCTGCAGGCAGCCCTTGAACTGCCCCTGTCGGAGGCGGAAGCCGCACGCTTCGAGGGAGTGGACTGGGCGGAGCTGACCATCGTGTCACAGGCGGCGGTCAGCGTCATTGCGGGGGCCGGCTCGATCTATCTGGGCGAGGACGAAGCGCAGGAAGGCACGCCGCATGGTATTCCCGCCATTACGGTGGCGCAGGGGCATAAATGCGCGCGCTGCTGGAAGGTGCTGGAGGAAGTGGGGCGTGACAGCACCCACCCCGAACTGTGCCTGCGCTGTGTCGATGTGGTGCAGGGCAAGGCGTAAGGGCCATGAACAACCGCGTTGTGGGCGGGGCCTGCCTGCTGGCCGCGCTGGCCGCCGATCAGGCCAGCAAGTTCTGGATACTGGATGTCTATGACCTGCCCGCGCGTGAAAGCGTGCCCCTGTTGCCAGTGCTGAACCTGACCATGGTGTGGAACCATGCCATCACCTTTGGCATGCTGGGTGGTGCGGGGGCGGCGGGGCGCGTGATCTTTTCGGTCGCGGCCCTGGCCATCGTGACGGGGCTGGGCGTATGGCTGGCGCGAACGCCACGGGTATGGGTGGCGGCGGCGCTGGGCATGATCATGGGCGGTGCGATTGGCAACGTGATCGACCGGCTGCGCTATGGTGCGGTGGTTGATTTCATCCACGCGCATGCCTTTGGCTGGTCATGGCCGGTGTTCAACATCGCGGATGCGCTGATTGATTGCGGCGTTGCGATCCTGATTATCGACAACCTGCGCACGCGCGATGCAAACTAGGGGCAGGAGCGGCCTGCGCATGCTTGCCGAACCGTTCCACTAACGGTAATAGGCGAGATATGGCGATTCCAGCTTTCAGACCCCTTTCCTGTGCATTGCTCGTATCGGGCGGCTTCATGCTGTCGGGCTGCACGGGCGCGGATGTTTCGCGCGCTTTCGGACTGGAGCGCAGCCTGCCGGATGAATACACGGTCACGACCCGCGCGCCGCTGTCCATGCCACCGTCCGATGAGCTGGGCGCGCCCAACAGCAACGCCGTCCAGCGCGCGGAAGACACCAACCCGCGCATGCAGGCGCTGGAAACGCTCTCCCCCAACGTGGCGCTGCAGGGTGCCGATGGCCCTGACAGCGCGGGCCAGACCGCGCTGGTGGGGGCCGCGCAGCAGGCCGCCAATGACCCAGACCGGGGCGAGATGGGGCGTGCGGATACCAGCTTTGTGGACAAGCTCATGTTCTGGCATGGCGGCGGGGCGGGCAACCTGGTCAACGGCAAGGCGGAAAACGCCCGCCTGCGTGAGGACTCGGCCCTTGGCCACAACCTGACACAGGGCGCCACCCCCACGGTAAGCGGTCCCGCCAAATAAGGTGGCCCCGCCGTGATGGGCGGAAACTGTAAATCCGGCTGCGGAAAAGAACATGTCTCCAGCTAACAGCCAGCCGGTGATCCGTCGGCTGTCCGAACAGGTAGTCAATCGCATCGCGGCGGGCGAGGTGATCGAGCGCCCGGCCGCCGCGCTGAAGGAGCTGGTTGAAAACGCCATCGATTCCGGTGCACGGCGCATCCATATCCGTCTGGACCGGGGCGGCATGGACCGGATCGAGGTCACGGATGATGGCTGCGGCATGTCCCCCGATGACCTGCGGCTGGCGGTCGAGCGGCATTGCACATCCAAACTGCGTGATGAGACGCTGGTGCGTATCTCGACCCTCGGGTTCCGGGGGGAGGCGTTGCCCTCCATCGGGGCGGCCGCCCGGCTTACGGTCATGTCCCGGCCCAGGGGCGCGGAGTCGGCATGGTCCATCCGGGTTGAGGGTGGCGTGGTGGGGGAACCCGAACCCTGTGCCGGCGCACCCGGTACGCGCGTGCTGGTGGAGGACATGTTCTTCGCTACCCCCGCGCGGCGCAAATTCCTCAAAAGCCCGCGTGTCGAGTCCGGTCATGCCGAAAACGTGGTGCGGCGGCTGGCGTTGGCCGCCCCGCAAATTGCCTTCCGGCTGGAATTCGACTCGCGCATGATCCTTGACCTGCCCGTGCAGGACAGGGCTGCGCGTGTCGCCGCCATCCTTGAATCCGGGCAGGCCGATGGCCTGCTTCCCGTGGAGGGGCAGCGCGGCGACCTGAAGCTGCACGGCTTCATCTGCGCGCCATCGGTCCATCGCGCCACGGCCAACGGGCAGATGCTTCTGGTCAACGGGCGGCCCGTGGTTGACCCGGTGCTGCGTACGGCCGTGCGGGTTGCCTACCGCAATGTCATGGAACATGGGCGGCACGCCGTGGTGGCGCTGGCGCTTGAAATCCCGCCCGAACAGGTGGACGTGAACGTACACCCCGCCAAGACGGAACTGCGTTATGCCGACCCGGCGGCGGTCAGGGCGCTGGTGATCGGCTCCCTTGGCCGTGCGCTGGGCACGGGGGCGGGTGTGGCGGGGGTGCGGCCCGACCTGCTCCAGTCACGCGGGCCATCACCCGCGCGCATCTGGTACCCGCCGGAGCGGCAGGACAATGCGCCTGAAATTGCTGCCCGCATGGCCATGCCACCCGCCATGGCGGAAAAGGACGGGGCCGGGTTCCCCACCGGCCTTGCCGAATCCACCCTGCCGCTGGCCGCCCTGCCTGCGGCCCGCCGGGCCGTGCCGGTGGAGGAAGCTGCCCCCACGGGTGACGCGGCCTGTGCGGATTACCCGCTTGGTGCTGCCATGGCGCAGGTTCTGGGCACCTATATCCTGTCCCAGACCGCTGATGGCGCGCTTGTGCTGGTGGACCAGCATGCCGCCCATGAGCGCCTGACCCATGAACTGCTGCGCCAGCAATATCTGGGTGGCGAGATCCGCGCCCAGCGCCTGCTGCTGCCCGAGGTGGTGGAACTGACACCCCGGCAGGCGGAGGCACTGCTGTCCTTCGCCCCGGCGCTGGCCCGGCTGGGACTCGAGATTGAACCTTTTGGCGGTCCCGCCGTTCTGGTCCGTACCATGCCTGCGCTGCTGGGCAAGGAAAACCCGGCAGGCATGCTGCGTGACCTGGCCGAGGAACTGGAGGCGGATGATCTGGCCACCCCCGCGCAGGCGGATGCGCTGGATGCGCGCATGGATGCGATCATTGCGCGCATGGCGTGCCATGGCAGCGTGCGGGCAGGGCGCAGGCTGACACACGAGGAAATGAACGCCCTGCTGCGCGACATGGAACGCACGCCCCGCTCGGGCACGTGCTCACATGGCCGCCCGACATGGATACGGCTGGAAAAGGCCGATCTGGAGCGGATGTTCGGGCGTCGCTAGGACCACCGACTGGCATGCCGGGCATGCATTGCGGGGCGGGTGGCTGCGCATGCTCGGTATAATGTGACCGTCCGCGCACTGGATTCCTGATACAAAACGCCTCTAGGGTCACGCATTGTCCATGGATGATGTGAGACCGAGTGTGCATCCGATCCTGCTCCCCCTAGTTACCTACCTGCCTCTTGCCGGGGTCGTGGCCATATTGCTGACGCGCGGCACAACCCAGACGGTCGAGACCGCCGCCCGATGGGTGGCGTTGTGGACCAGTGGTATCGTGTTCGCGCTGTCCGTGATCATGTGGGCGGAATTTGATTCCGCCCGTGCTGGCGTCCAGTTCGAACAGCAGATCGGATGGGCCAGCGGCGCGGGCATATCCTACCACGCCGGGATTGATGGCATCAGCCTCATGTTCGTGCTGCTCTCCACGTTCCTGACCCCGCTTTCCATCATCGGCGGGTGGAAACTGGTTACGGGGCGGGTGCGCGATTACATGATCGCCATGCTGCTGCTGGAAACCACGCTGATCGGCCTGTTCTCGGCGCTGGATCTGGTGCTGTTCTACGTCTTCTATGAAGCGACGCTGCTGCCTGCCAGCCTCATGATCGGTGTATGGGGCGGGCCACGGCGTGTCTGGGCGTCGCTGCAGTTCTTCCTGTTCACCTTTGGCGGTTCGCTGTTCATGCTGCTGGCGCTTCTGGCCATGTGGAACGTGACCGGCACGACGGATATCGTGGCCCTCCAGCACCATGGGTTCAGCCACGCCATGCAGGGCTGGCTGCTGGCCGGGTTCATCATCGCCTTTGGCGTGAAGCTGCCGCTGTTCCCGCTGCATGCCTGGCTGCCCGATGCCTATACGGAAGCGCCGACCCCGGCCTCCGTCATGCTGTCGGGCGTGCTGTCAAAGGCCGGGGCCTACGGGCTGCTGCGTTTTGGCGTGCTCATGTTCCCCGATGCGGCGCGGCTGTTCGCACCCGTGGTGCTGACGTTGGGTGTGATCGCGGTGATCTATGCCGCCATGATCGCGCTGGCGCAGACGGACATGAAGCGTGTGATCGCCTATTCCTCGTTCTCGCATATGGGGGTGATCGCGATTGGCCTGTTCACCCTTACGCCGGAAGGCATTGATGGCGCGATTTTCCAGATGCTGTCGCATGGCATCGTGATCGCGGCGCTGTTCTTCTGTGTCTCCGCCGTGTCCTGGCGGGCTGAAACGCGCGAGATCAGCGCCTTCTCCGGTGTCGCGCACAAGATGCCGGTGCTGGCCACGCTGGCCATGCTGTTCGTCATGGCCAATATCGGCCTGCCGGGCACCGGGGCGTTCGTGGGTGAGTTCCTGGTCATGGTCGGCGCGCTGCATGTCTCGTTCTGGCTGGCCTTCCTTGGCGGGTCGAGCATGATCCTTGGCGCGGTCTATATGCTGGTGCTCTACCGCCGCGTGCTGTTCGGGGCGGACCGGGGCGGGGTTGTCGCCCTGCTGCGTGACCTGACGGGTCAGGAACTGGCCGTGCTGGTACCGCTGGCGGTGGTGACGCTGTGGATGGGTGTGCATCCGGGCTCGTTCCTGCGGGTGTTTGACCCGGCGGTGACCAGCCTGCTGCACCCGGCGGCGGCTGTCGCTACGGTTGAGCCGCAGGTGATCGCACCGCTGACCGGCGCGGGCTGAGCAACAGGGTTTTCCTTACAAAAAAGCCCGGCCATCCTGTGGGATGGCCGGGCTTTGTGTTTTTCAGGGGCTGAACGCGTCCGAAAGCGCAGCCCCCGCAAGCTTCTTATACGTCGAGGTTATCGACCTGCCTGGCGTGTTCCTGAATGAAGCGGAAGCGCAGTTCCGCCTTGCGGCCCATCAGGTGTTCCACTCGTTCCAGAGTGAAGGCCCTGTCCTCGGGCGGGGTGATGACCTTGAGCAGCGTGCGGTGTTTCGGGTCCATGGTGGTCTGCTTCAGGTCGGCAGGCGGCATTTCCCCCAGCCCCTTGAAGCGTGAGACCTCGACCTTGCTATTGGGCTTGAACGCCGTCTTCATTTTCCGTTCCCGGTCGGCATCGTCCATGGCGTAGATGCTCTTGCCGCCCTGTGTCAGGCGGTACAGCGGCGGCTGCGCCAGATAGAGATGCCCGTTACGGATCAGCCCCGGCAGTTCACGGAAGAAGAAGGTCATGAGCAGGGAGGCGATATGCGCGCCGTCCACATCGGCATCGGTCATGATGATGATGCGGCCATAACGCAGCCTGCTGGCGTCGAAGCGTTCCCCCATGCCGCAGCCCAGGGCTTCCACAAGGTCACGCAGTTCCTGGTTGCCGCGCAGCTTCTCGGTCGAGGCACTGGCCACATTCAGGATCTTGCCGCGCAGGGGCAGCACGGCCTGTGTCTCGCGGTTGCGGGCCTGCTTGGCCGAGCCACCGGCTGAATCCCCCTCCACAAGGAAGATTTCCGTCTCGGCGGCATTCTCACGCGTGCAGTCTGTCAGCTTGCCCGGCAGCCGCAGGCGGCGGGTGGCGCTTTTGCGCGGCGTGTCCTTCTGTTCCTTACGGCGCAGGCGTTCCTCGGCCCGTTCCACCACAAAGGCCAGCAGGTTATCCGCCTGTGGCGGGTTGCCCGCCAGCCAGTGGTCAAAACGGTCGCGCAGGGCGGTCTCAACCAGCTTGCTGGCCTCGCTGCTGGTCAGCTTTTCCTTGGTCTGGCCCTGAAACTGCGGGTCGCGGATGAAAACGGACAGCTTGGCGGCGATGCAGCCCAGAATGTCATCGGCATTGATGCTGGCGGCGCGTTTGTTGGAACGCTGCTCCCCCCAGTTGCGCAGCCCCTTGAGCAGCGCGTTGCGGAACCCCGTCTCATGCGTGCCGCCATTGGGGGTGGGGATGGTGTTGCAGTAGGAGGCAAGGGCCGCCGGGCCGGATTCCTGAAAGGCGATGGCCCATTCCATGCGCCCGGTGTCCGCCCCGTCCGGCCCGGTGGGCAGGTCCGCGTCACCCGCCCACAGGTCGGTCAGCAGGGCTGCCTTTTCACCCAGTTCGTCACGCAGGCTGTCGGCCAGCCCGCCGGGGAAGTGCAGCACGGCTTCCGCCGGCACATCATCACCCTTGATCAGCGCGGGGTCACACGCCCAGCGGATGGTGACCCCACGGAACAGGAACGCCTTGGACCGGCACAGCCGGTACAGCCGCGACGGGGAGAAGTGCAGGCGGCCAAAAATCTGCGGGTCGGGAATGAAGCGGATCTGTGTGCCGCGCCGGTTGTTGACCGGGCCGACCTTTTCCACGCCGCTGAGCGGGTGGCCGCGTTCATAAACCTGCCGCCACAGTTCCCGGTCGCGCGCGATCTCTACTTCCATGCGGGCCGCCAGCGCATTGACCACGGATGACCCCACGCCATGCAGCCCGCCGGACGTGGCATAGGCCTTGCCCGAGAACTTGCCCCCGGCATGCAGCGTGGTCAGGATCACCTCCAGCGCCGAACGGTCGGGAAAGCGGGGATGCGGGTCCACCGGGATGCCACGGCCGTTGTCGCGTATGGTCAGGCAGTCACCGGCCTCCAGCGTCACGTCAATGGTGGTGGCGTGCCCTGCAACGGCCTCATCCATCGCGTTATCAAGGATCTCGGCGGCAAGGTGATGGTAAGCGGTCTCGTCCGTGCCGCCGATATACATGCCGGGACGGCGGCGGACGGGTTCCAGCCCCTCCAGCACCTCGATCGCGCTGGCGTCATAGGATTCGGGGCTGTTGGGGGTGTTGTCTGGCATGGTGGCGGGGGAGACCTTGCGTCGGGCAGGTTTGCCGGGGCTGGCAGGCGTGGAAAAAAGATCGTCGTTCATGAATCGTTCTTTGTTCTGTCGAGTCACGTCCAGTCAGGCTGCAAGGCCCGATCGCGCGCTGGCACTATGCCTGCACTTGCGGGCACGAAAAAGGCCGGACGCTGGCCCGGCCTTATTTTCTTTCCAACGCGGCGCGGCGGCGCGTGGTCAGCTACGGACCGTGTGGCGGGCCGGGCTGGTGCGGGTGCTGGACGCCGCCGGGCGGACCGGGCGGTTGGGCGCGGTGCAGGTCAGGTAGGAAGCGGGCTGGAGAATGTCCTTCGCCTGCGCGTAGCTGGACAGGTCGGCCGCCGTGTCGAGCACCAGCACCTCATCAAACATGGAGATGCGCTGCTGGCAGAACGCCGTGCCGGAATGCAGGCCGCGCTCGGACTGCACATTGGCAAGCTGCGTGATGTAGTCATCATGCTGGCGCTGGGCGTTGCGGCCATAGGTGGTGTGGAAATAGGCGTTGAGGACGTGTTCCTCATTCGTCAGCTTGGTGCGGAACTTCATAACAAAACTGTTATATTTTTCCTGCGCATTGCAGGACAGGGCCGTGACCATCAGCTCGCTCTTCAGGCCCTGCACATCAAAGGCTTCATGCGCGGGGGAAGGGGAGCAGGGGCCGGCTGCCAGTGCCTGCCCGCCATTAACCAGCCCGGCCAGGGCAAGTGCGGCAGCGCCTGCGCGCCAGATCGACATGGACATCAGGAAGGTTCTCCAGATATTGGGGCTATTGCCAACGGGGATGCAAAAAGGCCCCGCATGGTCCGGCGGAATTGGGATCCGGATCAGGTCTATAGCGCAAACCTGCTGCTGCCAAAAGGGAGATCACGGTATCCCTCTTAAAAAGGGGAGGCATGAACGTTCGATGGGATGACAGCGGCCATCCGTCCGGCTATGCCACATGTGCAGGGCCTGTCCGCTTGCGTAAAAAGGACCAACGGGTCTTTCCCGCCTGGGTGCGTTGCTCTACAGCAGACGCCAAAGCGGTTTGCCGTTGTGCCGATCCAGACCGTTATTGGGACGGCGCGGGCGAAACTGTCCTCATAACAGGTGATGTATCAAATACAGCGGAGCTGACGAGTGCGACTGCGACTGTCTGCAATCATGATGACGACGGGCATTCTGCTCGCCGGATGTGATAACAAACCGGCCGTAAACCTTGGTGGAATCGGCACGACCCCCAACCCCTACAATTACATGAAGGCATCCGGCCTGTGCCAGGTGGGCAACCTGACGCCAGCGGGCCAGAACACGAAAAGTGCCACCATGCAGGTGCGCAGCGATGACGGCTACTGCGCGATCGAGACGCGCATGTCCGGCGGGCACCCCTATCCGTCGTTCGGGGTGTCGCCCGCGCCGGAGCATGGCAAGGCGTTCATCTATAACTACAACGATCACACTTATGTGACGTACACGCCCAACGCTTCCTACTCCGGGCAGGACAAATTCCGCGTCGTCCTGATCCGTGGGGAGAAAGAACCGCGTGAATATATCGACGTGACAGCCACGGTCACGGCCCCGGCCGTACCCGGCGCGAAATGAGGCCATCCCGGCCCTGACCGGGCCGGGGTTTCCACCCCCGCCGTAACGGCAGGGTCAGATGGAAAAGGTGATCGGTTCGGGCTGCGGGCGGCGCATGCCGGCGTTTTCAGCCCGGCGCACCAGGTCATCAAGGCTGATCTCACGGCATTTTTCGTCGATCATGCTGTCGAATTCCTGCCAGCAGGGTTCAACAACCTTCTGGAACAGCCCGCCGATCGGGCCATCATCCGTGTTGTCTTCCGCCGTGATGACCGCAAGGATGTCCGCCAGCAGGATGTCACGCCGGGGGCGGCCCAGACGGTAGCCACCACGCGGGCCACGCACGCTTTCCAGCAGCCCCGAGCGTGAGAGGGACTGGAGCAGCGGCTCGATGCCACGCCGGGCCAGGCCTGCGCGTTCGGCAATGTCAGCAGCGCTTATGGTGCCGTTGCGCCCAGCATGAAAAGCAACATCAAGCATGATCAGTATCGCGATCATGGTCCTGTCACGCCGGAGCAGCATATCATTCAGCCTTGCTTTGAGTGGATCGGAAAAAGTGCCTCGCACCGTTTATCAGCAATTGCCCGATTGATCCACGCTTCTGTTCAGGAGGATGGTGGATTATGTCAGACTGTACGCGTGAATAGCCCATTTCCGGAACAAGGAGTGATAACGGATGAACAAGACCACCCCGGCAGGTCCCACCTACGGTTTTGCCGCGCCGCGCGGCAAGGTGTACGACTCCATTGTGGATACCGTGGGGGGGACGCCACTGGTGGCGCTGCCGCATCTGACCCGGGAAGACGGATTGCAGGCGCGTGTGCTGATGAAGCTGGAATTCTTCAATCCGCTCGCCTCCGTCAAGGACCGCATCGGCGCGGCCATGATCGAGGATGCGGAAAGCCGGGGCGAAATCCAGCCCGGCAAGACCACGCTTGTCGAGCCGACTTCGGGCAATACGGGCATCTCCCTCGCGTTCGTGGCGGCGGCGCGCGGCTACAAGCTGATCGTAACCATGCCCGAAGGGGCCTCGATCGAACGGCGCAAGATGCTGCGCCTGCTTGATGCCCGGCTGGAACTGACCCCCATGCGGCTGGGCATGGCGGGCGCGATCGCACGGGCCGAGGAAATCCTGAAGAAGACCCCCAATTCATGGATGCCCCGGCAGTTCGATAATCCCGCCAACCCCGATGTGCATGCGGCCACCACGGCCGAGGAAATCTGGGCCGATACGGCGGGTGAGGTCGATATTGTCGTGGCCGGACTGGGCACCGGCGGCACGGCCAGCGGCATCGCCCACCGGCTGAAGAAGCTCAAGAAGGGGATCGAGGTCTATGGCGTCGAGCCGATGGAAAGCGCCATCCTGAACGGCGATGAGCCGGGGCCGCATGGGATTCAGGGAATCGGGCCGGGCTTCTGCCCCCGCACGCTGGATCTTGCCGCGCTGGCCGGGGTGATGCCGGTATCCGAACGTGAGGCCATTGCCGCCGCCCGCCGCTGTGCGCGGCTGGATGGCGTGCCGGTGGGCATCTCGTCCGGTGCGGCGCTGCATGCGGCCGTACAGCTTGCGTCACAGCCCGAGAACAGGGGCAAGACCATCGTGACCATCGCGCCGTCCTTTGCCGAGCGCTACCTGTCCACCTCGCTGTTTACCGGGCTGGTCTGAGTTCAGGCCCGGCCCCTTTTGGGGCAGCGGATATGGAAAAAGCGGCTGCCTGACGGCGCCGCTTTTTTCTTTTCCATATTCAGGCTGGGTGGCCGGTGATCAGTGCAGGATGATCTCGACGCGGCGATTCTGTGCTTCACGCGTGTTGGCCATGGTCTGGACCAGCGGGTTGGAGTCGCCAAAGCCATGAATGTCGATCGAGGGGCCGGGTACGCCATCGCGCACCAGTTCGGCCTTGATGACCTCCGCACGGCGTAGCGAGAGCGCCTGGTTATACTGTTCGCCGCGCGGGCCGGGATGGGCTGCGGAGTTGTCGGTATAGCCGTTGACCTCGATCCGCGTGGTCTGCGTGTTGGTCGAGGCCTGTGCTGCCACCGCCACGATTGCACGGGCGCGGTCGGTCAGGTCGCTGCGGTCCCAGTCAAAAAATACGAGATAGGTCCGATTCTCCGCCGGTGCGGGCGCCGCGATACTGGAAGGCGGCGGCGGTGGCGGGGGCGCGGGATTGAACTCGTAGCGCAGGCCGAGCATGAGGGAATGGTTGAAGTCGGTGCGGCTGTCACGGTTGCCGTTGCGGAAGCCGTAATCGCTGTTCATGGCCGTCAGCGCGGTTTCGCTGCCGCTCATGGTGGAATGGTGCGACTGCGGGCCCAGCATGGTCCAGAACCGGTATTCCGCCGTGGCGGACAGGCCGACAACCCATGGCATGGGGAAGGCGAGGCCAAAGATGCCCTGATAGGCGAAGTTGCCGTAGGTGCCGCTTACATGCTGGCTGTAATTCGCGCCATTCACGTTGCCGGTCATGGTGGTGTTCATGTTCTGCCAGCCATAGCCGATACCCGCGCCGAAATACGGGAACAGCCAGCTCTTGCCGATATCAAGGTCGAACAGGGCATTGGCCATGAGGCCCGATTCCTGCTGCCGGCCATCGGCATGCGCATGATAGGCGGCGTTGCCCCCCACCGTTTTCAGGTCATTGTTCCGGTAATGGCCCTCAAGCTCCACGCGGAAGCCGTTGCCCAGCCCCCAGCCAATGGCGCCTTCCCCGATGGCGCCGGTACGAAACTGATCGCGCGCCGAAGAATTCCGTATGACCTGGCCCTGGTTGAAGGTCGCACCACCTTCACCGCTCATGTACAGGCCCTGAACAGGCTGGGCGAATACCGGAGCGGAGACCAGCACGGAGCCCAGGGTAACCGAGGCAGCCAATAAAGACCCTGCAAGCAATCCGTACCGCAGATTCATACTCTTCTTCTCCCTTCGACGGGCCTTGTTTAGCGTATCGGCCCGGTCGGGTGCGCGTGCCATATTCCTTCGGATCAGCAGCATCAGCATTCTTTTGCTTAAAGAAACCAGTCCTGACAATCCATTGTCACCGCCTAATCCATCGCTTTGGGCGGTGGGGCCAACTGTCATGTCCGACTGTGTGCCAGATGTCACACCCATATGCCGGACTGGTTTCTATGCCTTTAATCGCGTGGAATCACGTCTTTCATATCAGCCTTGCTTCAAACGGTGGCTTCAGATCGGGTGCGTCGAACTCCAGGACCCATATGTCGGGGTCCCGTTCCCTCTGTCTTGCGACGTAGGCATCGACACTGTCCTGATCCACTGCCGTCTCCCCTGTAGCGCGGAACCATGCCCGCCGTCCATCGGGGGTGCGGGTGGGGGCAAGCACGCACATGCGCCTGTCCCGGCCCAGCAGCACGATCAGCACGCTGCCCGCATCCTCATCCCCACGGTGCAGCACCATGCCCGGATTTCCCGTTTGTCCAGCCTGTCGCAGCATCGCCTTGACCCAGATGCCGGTTTTCAGGCGCGATTCCTCCATGGGGCGAATATCTCCGGTAATGCAGAAAGGCTGAGGGAGACATGCAGGAATAGCACAGTTTCCCATGGTGATATCTGTCAGCCGCCACTGGCCGGGACGGCGCTCTCGTCCGGCACGGCGGACAGGGCGGCGCGGTATTCGACCGGATTGTCCAGCAGGGAATGTGCGGCATCAAGGTCGCTGTCCGTACCGATGGCGGCGGGACATTCCCGGCGGATGCCCAGGATACGCGCGGGATCGACGGGGTAGCGGATCTGGCGGGTGGCCGTGATCCATCCCCGGCTGTCCGCCGTGCCTTCGGCCAGGTTCTGGAGCTGGCGTTCAAGCGCGCTTTCCCCCAGGCTGGTGCAGACCTGCGGCATCACGCCCAGCCCCTGCAGCGGCCAGCCCAGCGGGGCGAGCACCCGACTCCATGTCACGTAAAGTTCACCGCCATTGGGCATCTGGCCAATGGTCTGGACCAGCCCCTTGCCCAGCGTGGCGCTGCCGATCACGACGCCGCGCTTCTGGTCGGCCAGTGCCGCAGCCAGAATCTCGGCCGCACTCGCGGTGCGCCCGTCCACCATGATGATGATGGGCAGGCCGTTGGTCATGTCGCCCCCCTGCACGGCCCAGACATGGTTGGCCTGCGGGTCGCGGCCCTGCGTTATGGCCGCGACGCCATGGTCCAGCATGAGTGCTGATGTGGTGACCGCCTGCTGGAGCACGCCGCCGCGATTGCCGCGCAGGTCAAGGATCAGGCCCGAAATGCCGGGCACGTTCATGGCCTCATCCAGGTACTGGCTCATCTCCTCCGCCGTGTTGGCGGAAAATGCCGTGATGTGCAGGATGACATGCTTGCCGCTGGTATAGGCGAATACGGTCTCGGGCGGGGTGGAGGCACGGTGCAGCGTGACCGTGCTCAGCCGCCCCTTTGCTTCCACCGTGATGCGCACGAGACTGCCCACGGGGCCGCTGAGCCATGAACTGACGGTCTCGAGGCTGTGGGACGCCGTGGGCCGCCCGTTGACGGCCCGCACGACCTGCCCGGCGGCAAGGCTGGTGGGCCATGCCGGGCCATTGGCGTTGACCGCCGTGATGATGATGGCGTGGCGGTCCATGCCCAGCGTCAGCCCGGCCGAGGCCTCGCCGCCCGTGCGGGTGCTGCGGTCTGACACGGCGGCCCCCGGCGCGATATAGCGCGAATAGGGGTCGAGGTGGTTGAACAGCTCATCAAAGAAACCCTGCAGCACCCCGTCCTGCCCCGTGCTGCGCATGGCGGCGGAATGCTGCCAGGCCGCGTCCAGCATGCGGGTGATGGCGGCGCTCCAGCCCGGCAGGTCATCGGCCGCGGGCACGGGCAGCGCCATGACCGTTTTCTGGGTTGCGGTCAGTTGCAGGAAGCCCTGCTGCTCCTCGATGCTCAGCGAGGGGTCGATCGCGCTGATGCCGTTCAGCCCCCACAGGGCGAAGTCATGGATTTCATGGCTTTCCAGCGTGCGGGGCTGGAGAAAGGAGAGACTCGCCTGGATCACCGAGGAAATGACAGCCAGGTTCAGCCCGCCCCCGGCGGGTGTGTCCACGCTGTCCTCATGCGGGGGTGGGGGCGGTGCCGCGATACGGGGGGAGG
>NZ_QUWV01000160.1 GCF_003403295.1 Komagataeibacter melaceti
GACCGGGTGGTGTTCGTCCTCGCCAGCCTGTTCGGCATGGCCGGGTGCGCGCTCCAGCCCGGACCGGTGCACACCACCATCCCGCAGGCCATGGCCTCCATCCAGAGCAGCCTCGCGCAGGCCGGGGTGGTTTCGGTCTCGCATGCCGGTGACTGGACGGCCGCGCAGCAGGCCCGGTTTGCGCAGGCGGTGCGCGCGGCCCAGTGC
>NZ_QUWV01000161.1 GCF_003403295.1 Komagataeibacter melaceti
GGCATCAAGCCCGGCCTCATGGTACTGCGCGGCCTGGGTGTTGTGGTCGATGAAGCGGTCGGGCAGCGTCATGGGGCGGAAACGCACGCGGTCCAGCAGGCCGGTCCTGGCCAGATGGGTCATGACATAGCTGCCAAAACCGCCGACCGAGCCTTCTTCAAGGGTGATCAGCACGGCATGGTTGCGCGCAAGCTGCTCGATCAGCGCGGTGTCCAGCGGCTTGGCGAAGCGGGCGTCCGCCACCGTGGGGGACAGGCCCTGCGCGGCCAGCATGTCGGCGGCCTTCAGGGCTTCCCCCAGCCGCGGGCCGAGCGAGAGGATGGCGATGCCACCCTGTTCCGGCCCCGACTGGCGCGCCATCTCGCGCACGATTCGCCCGCGCCCGATCTCGAGGATCTCGCCCGCCGCCGGCAGTTCAAGCCCCAGCCCGTTGCCGCGCGGGTAGCGCAGCGCGATCGGGCCTTCGTCAAACGCGATGGAGGTCGCGGTCATGTGCAGCAGTTCCAGCTCGTTGCTGGGCGCCATGATGGTCATGCCCGGCAGGCAGCCGAGATAGGCGATGTCGAACGACCCGGCATGTGTCGCGCCATCCGCGCCGACCAGACCCGCGCGGTCAATGGCGAAGCGCACCGGCAGGTTCTGCAGCACCACGTCATGCATCACCTGGTCATAGGCGCGCTGCAGGAAGGTGGAGTAGATGGCGCAGAACGGGCGCAGCCCTTCCGTCGCCATGCCGGCGGCGAAGGTGACGGCGTGCTGCTCGGCAATGCCGACATCGAA
>NZ_QUWV01000162.1 GCF_003403295.1 Komagataeibacter melaceti
TCCAGAAACGCCGGCCCGTCACCCGGCCAGACCGGATCATGGCCGTCCAGACAGAACGGAGTGAATCTCCCACCCCATGAAACGACGCTAGGCCCATCGGCATGAGGAACGGGATGCGCCAGCGTTACATGCAACCAGGAAACGCAGTTGAGTTCTTCCGTCCGCATTGCGGCATCGAAGCCGCGCGGCTTGCGTTGCCCCCGTGCAGGGCGGACGAGAACCATGAAGGAACGCCGGGGACACATCTGGGCAACGTGCCGACCGAAGGTGAGAACCTGGGCAGCAATAACCGGCATGGTCGTCGCCGTGATCTGCCGGGGCGGGACCATATGGGTCGTGATTTCGTAGGAGGTGGAAGCCCCCATTTTTCCAATGATGCAGGTAGCGGGCGTTGCTTGCAGGATCAGAACGGCCATTGCTTTTCTCTCTCTTTATATTGCTGTTTCGGATGTTCCACGCGGGCCATGGCGTGCCGGTTGGGGCCAGAGCGGCGTCATGCGCCGGCACTGGACCCACGCGCAGCGCAGCGAGCATGGGGAAGCGCCACCTCTGGCCCCAACCGGCACGCCATGGCAGCGCCGTCCCCGTTTCGCGTTTCGTGTTTTCTTTCAGGCCCGCCGCCGCGGGCCAGCGTTACGGCGGGGAGGCGCCAGACATGGCGCACTGATCCGTGACGGCGTCACATCGAGCTACAGGGCACCCTCTGAAAACCCGGCTTCCTGCCTGTCCGTCCACGCGGCCACGAACGCCCGGGACGGCCCTGCGCTCCGCCCTTTTCCCATTGTGGCAATGCTGGTGTTTCGTACTCAGCAAAACGGAAGGGGCGCGGCACCGCGAGGTGTCGCGCCCCTTGAAAATCGTAGCCGGAATGTCCTAATCTGAACCCGAGGCCGGGGGGCATCCCCTCAAAGAATACCCCCCGGCCCTGTGGTGGAAGTGGATTAATCCGCTAGGCCCTTCAGGACGGTGGCTGCCGCCTGAAGGGCCTTCTTCGCTGTGCGAAGCAGCTTCTTAACCCACTTCCGGTCCACCACAATCAAGACGATCATGGTTTCCCCTCAGTTCAGGACATGACATCACGGCCCCCGGGATGTCATGTCCGGCTACGATGAATGGGGGCCGCGACACCACACGCCGTAGCCCACGCGGATGTTTCGGCCGTCCTCATCAGGCGGCCCCCGGTTCCTTATGCCGCCGAAACCCGTGGCGGACAATGGCGGGACGGCCCCAGCCAGCCCTCACCTTCAAGCCGCTGGCGCATGAGGGTCTGCGCATCGACCACGAGCGCCAGCCAGTCACTGGCGGGCCGCTCCATGCGGATCCATTGCCGGTGCCGCTCCGCGCACCGCCACGCGGTTTCATGATCGGGCAGCAGCCCCAGTGTCTGCCCGCAGAAAGAGAGTTGCGCCCATGGTTCCGACCTGTTGCAGAAGCAGGTCTCAAC
>NZ_QUWV01000163.1 GCF_003403295.1 Komagataeibacter melaceti
TTTACCCATGATGACATCTGGAAGACGTTCCTGCCCGGCAGCCAGATGGGCAGTCTGGTGGGCAGGCTCCTGTCCACACGGGGTAACTGGCCACCTGCTTCGGATCAGATGGTCGGCAATGCTTTCTACGCCTGCGCCATGGCCCGGCTGAAATACTACCGCGCGCCTGATCCCCTGCCTGCCGCCGATGATGCGGCGGGCATGTGTGACATGTGGAAGCGGATTTACAACACATCGCTGGGTGCAGGCGCTGCGGACCCGCAGCATGTTGCCCTGTTCCGGCAAGCCATTGAGGCCTGACATGGACCCCACCTCGATCCTGCAGGATGTCCTTTCGATGCTCCCGGCCCAGTATGCCGGCGACATCGTGGTCATCGTGTCGTTCCTGATCTCGGCCTGCGCCCTGATCGCGCGGTTCTGGCGGCCGCCGGACCCAACATCGAAATGGGTGCTGGTCTGGACCATCGTTACTGCCATCGCCCAGGCACGCGGCTGGAACCTGCCCGCCTACCAGCCGGGCAAAAAGGCCGCGATGGTGCCCGCTACCGTGCCCCGGCACGAAATCGAGCAGAAGCTTGACGTGCCCCTTGGGTCCACCCGGCCGGGCAAGCCACCGGCACGCGCGGCGCCGCCTGACTGACTGGCTGCCCCCGATCCACCCATTCCGATTTCCCAACCGCTCCCGTGGCGGTTTTTTCATATGGAGACGCCAGACATGGCAAACGACAGCACCACCGCCATTCCCGCCCTCGAAACCCTGATCGAGACCGCACTGGGCAAGAAGGACACCGCCACCGCACAGGCCGACATCCAGCTTGCGGGCAACCTGCTCCAGACGCTGGTACCGGTCATCGTGGAGCGCGCGGCCCCCAGTCTTGACCTTGCGGGCATGGACGCAGCCCTGACCAAGATCATGACCGGCATCACGGACCTGAAAACCGCAATCCAGACGAAACCGGCCCCGACCACCGCGCCGCCCGTCGCGGCCAGGGTGGAGGCCCCGCACCAGACCGTGCCCGGCCAGCCCGTCCGCTGATC
>NZ_QUWV01000164.1 GCF_003403295.1 Komagataeibacter melaceti
AGTTACCCCGTGTGGACAGGAGCCTGCCCACCAGACTGCCCATCTGGCTGCCGGGCAGGAACGTCTTCCAGATGTCATCATGGGTAAACGGCTCCATCTGCCACAGACCGAGGGCAGGGCCGCCGCCGTCCTGCACCAGTCTGCGGCAACCGCTTTCGGCCAGCGCCGTGCCTGCCAGCAGGTTGACCGCGGCACGGCCGCCCATGCCGATCAGGGTCAGGGTAGGAGCAATCACGCGGACCTTGAGGTCAGACAGGTTCAGCCCGGCATCACCCGGCATCATGGATGGCCACCGTGCAGGAAATGCGCAAACCAGTCACAGAAAGGCGGATAGGCGAACAGGGCGGCCGCTACAGTGCCGATGATGGTGATCAGCCCCACAATGGCGGTGCCGATTGCCTTGACCGCCTTCATGCCCCCGATCAGTTGCCCCATACACTCCCGCATCTCGGTCGAAAGGGTGCGGACCTCTCCACGTAGCGCCCGCAGGTCGGTCTCGGTCGATTCGACTTTGGTCTCGACACGGACCAGACGGTCGCGCAGCTGGGGGTCTTCACCGAACCCCAGCACTCTCCATAGAATGAACATCAGATTTCCAGGCATAAAAAAACCGCCTCAAGGGCGGTCGGGCGGACGCGGATTGTCGGGTTGGTCAGGACGCGGCCGCTGCTCCCACCGTCACCTCAAGAGAGGCGGGATCGGTCAGGCCACCATTGTTCGTGGCGCTGATGGCCACAGTCCCGGCCGCCTTGGGCGTGTAGGTCACTGTCTGCGCGGTCGTGCTGCCTGCATCAAACGTGACGGTACTGGCCGAAAAGGTCCCGCCCGCGCCACCATCGGACAGCGTGACGGTGGTGTTCGCCTGGGGACCAGCATTGTTGGGCGCAAGGGTCAGTGTCAGGGGCGTCCCTGCCGTTGCGGTAGCCGCGCCAGCCAGCGTGTAGCCCGTGGACGGCACGGGATAGATGCTGCCTGCCGGATAGGCCCTGGCCGCATCCAGCCCCAGCGCCATGCCCGCGGGCGGGGTAAAGGCCGTGGGGCCGGGCAGCGTCATCGCCATGATGACGTAGCCCACCTGCTGCCAGCCATCGGCCTGCGTTCGGTACAGGACGTAATTCTGCGCGGTGGGGGATGTGGCTGTCGTGTCGGTCATTGTCAATATCTCCGGTTGTCAGATTGTAATTGTGCTTATGATCATGGCGCGTTGCCTATCGCCACGACTTGAAGGCGATATGCCTTGCTCGACGTATTGGTGCCATTTCCTGTGGTAAATGTCGGCTGGAACTGGAAACCAGTATTGCTGACTGGCGAGCTGGGGTCATCAGACCCCGCAAGGGTTACAAATCTCGATACCCCCTCTCCCGACGATCCCGGCTCACGATCAATGGTAGGGCTAACCACCGGCGTTGTTCCGGCAGCAAATGCCTTTGGGAAAACAACAGAATTGTTTGCGGAGCCGCCTGCGCCTGTTCCTAGCGCAACAAATGAAAGCGTCATCACGCCGTTGATGATGGTCCATCGACAGTTCTGATAATCGTCTGTGTCAGGAAGGCTTCCTGCCGTGGGAAGATCGGCAGCCCACGCCAGATCACCAGACCCACCGTCATAGACGGCACTCATGTTTCCCGATGAACCGTTAAGGTGGAGAGCGTCCCCGCGCTTGTCCCCGTTTGCCGCGACCACTCCCGAAGTTCCCGATATAAGGGAAGCCTCGACGTTGGTTGCACGGGTTACCTCTGCGGTGAGATCGGCAGCCCACGCCAGATCACCCGACCCGCCGTCATAGACGGCACTCATGTTCCCAGACGAACCGTTAAGGTGGAGAGCGTTCCCGCGCTTGTCCCCGTTTGCCGCGACCACTCCCGAAGTTCCCGACACGAGCGTGGCTTCCACGTTAGTCGCCCGTGTCGTCTCGGCCACCACTTCGCTGTGGGACGCAAGCTGGATGACGGTGGAGGCGGAAACCGTGCCATATGCGAACATGGCGGCCCCAAGCGCCGTGGACCAGTGAAGCCCGATACCCTGAGAGTCCCCGCTGGCCATCTCAAATGTGCCAGAAACAAGCCCGGCTTCCGCATTGGTGGCCCGGATCGTTTCATTGGTGACATCTGAATACAAGGCGACAGCGGCATAGGTCTGGCTGGCCCCGTTGGGGCCATATCCTACTGCTGGCCGTGACATGCCGCCGGAATAATGCAGCGAAAATATCTGCATGTCCCCGGCGCTCGTGTCCATGCTGTTCGTGCCTGAAACCAGCGTGGCGTCAGCGGCGGCGCGTGCTGCGGCTTCTGCCGTTACGTCCGAGGCGAAGGCAATGTCCGCCTGGCCGCCGTCCCAACTAATAGCGACCTTGCCGCTGCCACCATCTAGATGACCGCCATACAGTCGCTTGTCGCCATTCGCGCTGATCCCGCCAGCAAACCCGGCCATGAGGCTGGCATCTGCCGCCGCACGGGCCGCAGCCTCGCCCGTAACGTCCGAAAGCAGGGCGGCGGTGTAGTAACTGCCGTTCATATCATAGGACTGGTAAACCAGCCGGTCACCACTGTCCTGGGACAGGTCGCCAAGCTGGCCATAAGCCGCGTTCAGTTCTGTCCCGTATGTTGAGAGCAGATAGCCGCCCGTGACCGTGTTGCCCCCGCCATTAACATAGGAATAGCGTAGCCCCGGATAGGTGGTGTCACGGCCGAGGAACACCTTGCCCGCCACCTGGTTGATGCCGCCGCCCTGCTGGACGGGCGTGAAGCCCAGCGCATCTTGCTTATCCGCCTGTAGCTGCGGAATGGTGTCGTAAAACGGTGCACCATCCGCCTGCACGATCATGTCCGTGGTGATGGACGTAGCGGCTGCGGGCACGGTGATGATCCACAGCGGATATGCGCCATTGGGCGCGGATGTGCCAATGCCAAGTTGCGCAGCATCCTGCCGCACGGTAGGTGCGGTCTTTCCGCTGTTATCCGATCCGGCATAGGTCACGGACGGATTAGCGGCATTGTAGAACGGCAGCACGGTATCATCCGTATCGACCGTGGCGGGAGTGACATAAACGGTATAGGTCGCCCCTGCACCCGGAACAGTCAGCGTGGCCGGATCGCGGCTGACATACTGGCGCACAAGCGCGCTGGCGACGGCAGCCAGCGTGCCATAGGCCGTGCCATCCACCACGCCGGGGGCCAGCAGCGAGCCGGGCGCGACGGTCACGGCTAGCCCCGCTCCGGGCGTGCAGGCAAAGCCGCTTGCGGCCACCGTGGACCAGCCGTAAGCCATGGCCGCAAGCTGACCCAGACCCACATACGCATTGCGCTGGGCGTTGAGCTGGTCACTATCCAGCGGGATCTGGGCGGGGTAGACGATCTGCCTGTCCATCAGTCAAGGGTCTCCACGTCCTGAACCCATGCGATGGTGCCGGCGGGCATCACATCGGCCATGCGGTCCAGGGTCTGTGTTGCGGGCGGGTTGGTGTCACCCGTTGGTAGCTGGGCAAATAGCTGGAAGGGTGCGGCGCGCGAGCCATAACGCAGGGCGGACACGCCATAGCCGTAGCCGCCGCCAGTGGCGGGCGCGGACAGGCTGCCCAGCCCCTTGCAGTCAGCGGCGTTGCGCGGTTCGATCACGCGCCCGGCCTGCCTCACTTCATCGGCCATCACGTTCACCACATCGGGGCGCGTGCCCAGCGAGGGGAACAGCGCTTCCTCAATGCGGGTGCGGAAAGCGTCGTCACTTTCGCCGGGGTTGCGGCTCAGCATGGTGCCGAAGAAATCGGCGGCAAACATGTCGAGGAACGCGCCGGTCATGGTGGCCAGCCGGGTCTGGGCATCGGTGCCCGCCAGCAGGGCCCACACCCATGCAAACACGCTGCCAAAACCCTGCAGCAGGGCGTTGAGCACCGGGGCCTGTTCGGGCTGCCCGGTGGCGGGTGCGGGTGGGAACCAGCCGGTGGGTAGCAGCCTGCGGATGCGCAGGGCGAAGCCGTTCTGTGTGGTATCAGCCAAAATCCACCGTCCCGGCCCGGTAGGCCGTGCCAATGGTGGCGGGCAGGTCCACCACGCCGCCGGCCAGTGTCACGCCGGTCACGTTGGTCACGGACGTGCTGGCGGCATAGGCGATCTGGATCAGGCGCGAGTAGCTGGCCGCCGCCCCTATGGCGAGGCCGTTGAGGTAGGTTACGATATTGGTGCTGATCGTGCCCTGCACCGCGGCAAGGTCGCCGGTTGCATCCACGCTGACCGTCATGGCCACAGCGGGGCGGACCACATGCGGGCGCACCACCATGATGGACACGGCGGCAGGCCGTACGGCATCCACCGCCACATACACGGCATTGATCGTGGCGTCTGACACATCGCCCGACCCGTCATCGACATACACCACCACGTTGCCGGGCAGGAAGGCGCCGGATGTATCCACGTTCTCCACCACCTGATAGGCCAGATCGGCGGACACATCGGCCACCGCGTTCTCGATCGCGCCAATGGTGGCCTTGGAGCGGCTGTTGATGTAGGCGACGAAGCGGGTGCGCAGGGCCGCGTCGGTCTCGCCATCGCTGCCGTTGGTGAGCGCCGCGGTGTTGGTCACCGTATCGATGCCCGCAATGGCCGTACCCAGCAGGCAGATGGCACCCGCCGCCACGTTGCCCGCACTGCCCGCGCTCTCGCACTGCACCGGCACCGTGATGGATGCGGTGCCCGCGGGGCGGATATACGCGCCATCGGCTGCCGACCATGCCGGGTTGGTGCTGTCCTCAACCACATCATAGATCAGGTTTGATGCCGTCTTGACCGTACTGCCCACCGCGATGGTGGCGGACTGGCTCGCGGGCGTGAACGAGGTGAACGTGACCGTGCCGGTCGCCGCCGTGCCCGCCAGGCGCGTAAGGCCAAAATCCTGCACGAAACTGTCCACATCCGTGCCGATCGATGTGGCAAGGCGGGTGCGCGAGAGGATCTGCAGTGCGATGAACTGGAACCACAGCGCCAGCCCCGCCACGGCTTCCAGCATGGCGCGGCCGGGTGAGCCGACATTGAGGTCCAGCAGCGACGGGCACGCGCCCTGTGCCGCCGCGACCATGTTGCCCAGCGTGGTCTTGAAGGATTGGAAGGTGATGGCCAAGGGAGGCTCCGATTACAAGGCGACCCGAGGCCGCAGGTCAGGTGGTCAGTGTCAGTTCCTGCACCGCGCCGGTGGTGGCGTCCGTGTAGGAGATGGCCAGCAGGTAGACTCCAACTTTGGGGTTGGTCACCGTGACCGTGACGGGCTGGGTCTGGTCCACGCCGGCCTCGGCCTGCATCTGCTCCAGCACCAGCGCACGGATACCCGCCTCGTCCATCACGCTGCCGACCCGGGCAGGCAGCCCGGCGCCGTAATCAGGCTGCCAGATATAGGCCCCCGCATTGGTGCAAAGGCGGCGCAGCAGGGCCTGCCGGGTCTGTTCAGCACCACTCACCACGGCCACGCCGCCGGTGCCGGACAGGTCCAGATCGCCGCCCATGGTGTGGGATAAGGCGCTCATTGTGGCGCCCCCGTTGATCCGCCGCCCGGCTGCACGCCGCTGTGGGTGTGGCCCTTGCCGGAAATGCCAGCAGCCAGCACGTCTTTCTGCCCGGTTACAGTGCCCTGCGCGGTCACGTCCTTATCGGTCGTGATGGAGCCGCCCGTAATGGCCAGACCGTTTGCGTCCAGCACCATGCCCACGCTGCCCACCTTCCACGCCTTGGAGCCGCTGGTCAGGGTCTCGATGGCGTTCCCTGCCCCGCTGTAAATCGTGTCCTTGGTGATGTGCCACCACGGCGCGTTCTGGACCGCCTGTCCGGCGGCCGTGCCGCCATTGGCAGGTGGTGTTCCGCATCCGGCCACGATCAGAAATTCACCCGGCTGCGCAGGCTTCCCCGTGGCGGGGGAACTGGGCGGCATGACCACCGCGTCATAGATCGGGACAGCGGCCACGCCGTGTTCCGCGTCGGCCTCCACATGCACGACCAGCACATGCGTGCCGATGTCTGGCGGGCAGGCGATGCGCAGGCTGCCGACCTGTACGGCAGCATATGGCAGCCAGCCGCTTTCGATGTTGCTCGGCTGCGTCATGACCTTCACGGCATGGTTCACCGGGTCTACCGCACTGACAATGCCGAAACCGGGCTGGGCCTGCGCGTTAGCGATGCCAGACGCCACCATACGGAGATCATGCATCGGTGGCCTCGTCTTTCGTTACGTCGCGCGTGCGTAGCGTGATCTGCTGGGTGAAACCGCCAGACCACGAGAACTGGCTGGTCACGGCGTCTACATCCAGCGTGCCGTCCCATGTCGTGCCGGTGCCAGTGATCTGCATGAACTGGCGCGGGGCCAGCGTGATGCGGCCGGGGATCTGGCCACTGATGACGCGCTCGTGCGCTACGATCTCGTTGTATTTCTGCTGGGCATACTGCTGGAGCAGGTCCAGCCGCGCACCCGGTAGCGTGAAGCTGTGCAGGTTGCCCGTGCTCTCGGCTTTCTTGGTCGAACCGCCCTCGGCCGACCAGTAATATTCCACCCGGTTGCGCTGGCGGCTGTCCCAGCTTGTGACGTGCACGACCACCCCTTTGGCGATCTGGTAATCCCGTGTGAACCGCAGCCCGGACGCGCCCATTTTGATCGGGGCGAGCGGTCCGGCGTTCTCGTAGGTCAGGGTGTGGGTGTTGGACTGGATGGCCGTTGGATACGGCGCGCAGACGATCGTCTTGCCGTCTGCATACAGATCACACCCCGTCATATTCGCCAGGTAGCTGGCCAGGTCAAAAGCGGTCTGGAACCGGCTGTGGCTGCTGGCGGACTTGCGCTTGTGCTCCACCTGCCAGAACTGCCCCACCATGCCATCTTTCATGGTCACGTCTGGCGTCAGGCCGGCATCGGTGATCATTGCCTTGACCACATCCGCGCCGGTCATGTTCATCCAGCCCGACAGCACGCGCATGTCGAGCAACTTGGCCAGATAGTCGCGGCACTGGATATGGACGGCCGTTTCCGCCGGACTAAGTTCGACGTGATCCACGATGCCCGAGAACATGGTGGTCCACTGCGCGCCGGCCTGGGCCTCATCGCGCATCTGTAGCGTCACGTCGATATCGGGCAGCGCCTTGCCATTCTTTGACGCGGGCAGGTCGAACCAAAGGCCGTTGGCCGGGATCTGCGTGCGATCCAGTGCCAGCGTCAGGTCCAGCGTGTCAGCCCGGCTATAGCGGGTGCGGGTGAGCGTGAATTCTTCCAGACCGGTCTCAGGATGTTCTGCGCCATTGACCAGCAGACGGGCGCGGGGCATGCGCCAGATTGCTTGCTTACGGCGCGCCGTGACAGTGATTGTCTCGCTCATGACGACACCCCCGGCACGCCACTGGCCAGAGAGGCGTCAACGGTCGGCAGGACCAGTTGCACCGGCGAAGTGAACGCGGACAGGTCCGGGTCCGTCATGCCGTTAAGCTGCGCGATGCGCCACCACTGCGTGGCATCACCAAGGCGTGCGGCTGCAACGTGGTAAAGCGTCTGGTCCGCCGCCGTGACCTTGATCGTGGTTGCCATGGTTGTCCTACTGTGTCGTGACCAAGGGTCCGTTCTGTGTGCCGTCCGTGGCCGTCAGGGTGTTCGCATAGGCGCGATTGACCAGCGCGCCGGACGTGACCGATGCGCTGTGCAGTTCCGCGTTCTGGGTCAGGGTGGACAGGCCGGCCGCGTTGGTCAGGCTGATGCCCTCCAGATTGCCGCCAGTCTGGCTGATGGCCGTTGTCAGGCCAGAACCTGACGCCTCAAGCCCGGTCAGCAGGCTGGCGGAACTCTCGGGCACGGATGCCAGGTTCACACCGGCGCCGGACAGTCCGCCCACTACGGACAGGTTGTCCTGTACGCTGGCGAATACTCCCCCTGCCCCTACCATGTCCGCAATGGGTGTGACCTGCCCAACCACGGTATCAAGCTGGCCCGCGATGTTTCCCGCTATTGTGGACACGTCACTCACGGCGCCGGTGATCCCGGATATGGCGCTGGCCGCATCCGTACCAATCAGTGCAGACAGGGCCGATGAATTGCCGGTCGCGGTCGTGGCGGTCTGGGCGGGCTGTTCCAGCACCAGCCGGTACGGGATGACAATGCCCTTCTTCTGATAATCGTAGGAATACTGCACGATTTTGACCAGAAGCGAGAGGCCCGCACCAGTGAATTGAACTGGTCGGCCTGCAATACGCATCTGCTTGAGCGCCAGCGCCCGTTCTATGGCAGTCGGCCCAGTGAAGGTGCCGGACAGTTCCAGCCGGTCGGGGTCGTTACCAACCGCGTCGATAATCCGGTTGCCGCCGGGTAGCTTGTGCACGGCCAACTGCTGGCCGCCGCCGTCGCGGATCAGGTTCGGCACTTCCATGCCGGTCAGTGTCAGGCTGCCAATGGTGACAGGCGCCGATGCCCATAGCCGCCCGAGCGAGCCGATGGCGGTCTCAGCGTTCATGAGCGTCAGGGACATGGGAAATCCAACAAAAAAGCCGCCTCAGATGGGCGGCTTGGCGGTCGTATTCAGGGCATGATGGACTGAATAATGCATATTACTGGAAAAAGTACAAGGGCGAAGTCGGCGCAAGCGAAAATCGCCTTATACCACCCGCCATAGGGCACAACCCTGCATGCAGGCAGGTCAGAACGGATTTTCCACGATACTCTCTGGCTGGGCATCCTGCATCTGTTCATCAACGGTGTGGGGTGAGCGCGTGGTGCTGCGCCGGGTCGAGCGCGGGGTATGCTGGCGGGCCACCCTGACGCCAGACCGATGGTCGCCCTCTGCCTCGGCCTGGCGCTCGCACACATATGCGCCGTGTTTCGTTCGCCCATACCAGCGATCCCCTGGCAGGTGATAGACGCCAGTATTCTGGTTGACCCACACCACCGTATCGCCGGGACAGGATGGAGCGGCTTGGGCGGCTGGGATTGTGCCGATCAGGACGGCGGCGAGAATCAGGTGGCGCATGATGCGGATATACCGGCATAGGTGAAACAGAAGATGACCAGATAAACGCATAGCGTCCATGCGCGGTCGAGCTTAGAGCGACTCTCGCGCGCGTGGAAGAATGCCTTCTTTTGAAGGTGCCAAATGCGCAAAGTAGAAAATGAGATTTTTTATCATATCAATCGATATGGGCACAATAATTTACTGGGCCCAATGGAGGTTGGTAAAACATATAAAGTAGGGGATGAATACAATAATTTTTTTCGCAGCCATTTCGAGCACTCTCCTGTTTGGCCAGTTAAATACGGAGAGAAAAATATCATTTCAACAGCTCCAGCCCTGAACGTACTTATGAAATGTATTGATAACACAATTCAGTCCACTGATATAAAAGACGTAGCGAAGCCAAATTTTCAAGGGACTTATTTTCTAGGTCTGCATTATGCGACGCTTGCTCGAGAACTAATATGGGAACAGGTACGTCTTTCCCATTTTCCCGATCATCCATCCCGGCAGAAATGCTTATGGTTATGTGAACAAGATTCTATTAAATTCTGGATTGATCAAATTAAGAATCAAGAGGGAAAATTTCAGATATTAGAAGTATCTGCAACAGGGAATGTTTGCGAATGCTATCAAAATTTTTTATTATGCATTTTGCATGCAAAACCAGAATATATTAAAAATGCTCATAGTTACTGGAAGGGAGAAGTCAGCGGAACTTACTCAAAAGAAATACTATTTGAAGGAAGTCTATTTGTTGAAAAAGTGATTGAGATAAAATAACTTACTTAATCCACAATTCCCAACCTTGCTTCGCGGAAAGAACCAAAGAGGGATCAGGCTCGTCTGTCCCTCTTTTTGGTAAGCATAGTGTTCTCACTGTATTCCAATCGGGCAGATCCTCCGCCGCGACAAAGCTATAATTTCCGTCAAGATCAACAAATGTGATACCCTTGCGGTGCAGGTGAAGACGATTGTCTGTATCATTAGGGAATTGTTCTGCTTGAGCTATCGCAGATGCTCGATATAGCTTCTGGCCTTTGATGCCGCCGGAAAAGGCGAAAGTGACGGCATGCTTCTTGCCGCTAATCATGAGGTTGGTAGTGAAGTCCGCAGGTGGCAGGCTGGACCCGTTGGGTGACGACAGCATCAACATGGACGCGTCACCGTCGAACGGTTCCAGCCAGATATGCCCGGAACCTGCGAGGGGAACGGTTTTCTTCGCCGTCTCTGTCATGCCGCGCTCCTACGTCTCGATCAATCCTGATGATTGAAGATATGAGGCAGGTGGCAATCCACTGGGTGCGACTTCTGCCAAAGCGGTAATATAATACCGTTTTGGCAGGTTGTCCATTTTGGACAGCAAAAAGGCCGCCCCGCGATGGAGGCGGCCAGTTTCTTATCCGATCAACTCACGCTCCCGGCCAATTTCACAGCCAGGTATCAGCATCTTCACCGCAGCGGGTGGCCGTGACTGACCTTCTCGGTCCGCGATGACACGAGCGACATACTGGACACACTCACCCATGGCCTGCCACAGTTCTTCAGCAGATTTCCTGCCGCCAACGTAGTCCATCGTCCCGAAGAACGGGGCATAACACATCTTCCCGATCTTCTCGGGTGAAGTGTCTACCTTCCCTTCCTCCTGCGGCTCCACACCAATCCCACGCTTGCGCAGGAACGCGCACCGGGCCTGCTCCACCACAGCCTTGATGCCCAGACGGCAGCGGATATGCCGGATCAGGTCGTTCCGCCGCCACTTCGCGTTGGCATCGTTCGGTCGGCCCTTGAGGTGTGTTTCCCATGCCTCGCAGTTCGCCATCCAGATCAGCAGTTCTTCATCCTCTGGATAGTGCCCGCTGACCGGGTTCTCCGTGAGGGCTACACTGTTGCGGTCTCCGGCTTCTTGGCGAAAGGGACAGATACAGACTCTCCCTTGACGGCAAGATGAGACGAAAGAACCGCAAGAACCCGTTCAGACCAGCGATAGGTTTGCACGGACCCATCCGAATGAGCCTTCCCCGTATCTGACAAACGGGCAAACTGCATGCCGCTTTCGGTGGGTGTCCATACGATCTTATTCTTCTTGTCGCGGCTGTCCGTATGCAACCCAGCCTCTTTCAGAAGCTGGTTTCCTGCGATGCCTGGTCGCGATCCCGGAAGGTCGAGGCGCTCGGCAATCTCGCTGGCGTTCAGCGTCTTGGTATTTTCGGGCGCTTCATGGTGCGTAATGCCCATGAGCGTCAGCGGACTCTCGTTGCACTTCTTGTTGGTGTAGCGATCTGCATAAATCGACGCCTGATTATCGTCGAGGCCCAGTATCTTGGCGATGCCAAAGCCTGTACGGAATGTCGGCAGGACTGAGGGTTTACGGACACGCTTAACGGTCTTCTCCTTTTGCTTCCCCGCCAGAGCCTCCATCTTTTCACGCGCGGCCTGATTGACCCAAGCGTGAAACTCAGGAGACAGCTTCTTGGCGTAAGCAAAAGCGATCTGCCAGTAAGCCCACGTTCCACCGCCCTTTCCGGGATTGGATTTTATAACATGGGAAATTCCCATGTTTTGAGTTTCACTGATAAATTCGATGAACTTCTCAGCATCGGCAGACCGCTGCCATTCTGCAGGAGAACTTGAGGCGGGCTTCCCGGCGGCCTTCCACATGTCGGTGAGGCACAGCATTTCATCGCAGAAGTTGATTGGCTTTTCGTTGTAGACGAGGACGCCTTTGTTGGTGCTCATGCTGCGGCTCCCTTGGCTTCTTCCGCTTTTTCAAATGCACGCATAGCAGCGGCTCCCATCGCTCCGGCGATTTCCATGGCGTCTTCTGTTTTTATCCCAGAAATCTTCGCCATCTCGGATATGGCCGTTGCTGCGCCTTCAACCGGACCTATGAGGTCAAGGCACTTCTTGCCCTGTGCATGATATGACAAGCCAATACGATGCCCAATCTGGACATAAGTATCTATCGTAAGAACGCTGTCGCGCAGGTTCTGAATGACTGGACTATAGTTTTTTGAAGTGCTACGTTTCTGCATAGCTGTATTCCTTATTCAGCGTGAGAGGCATCGGGATTGCTTTGGTCGGCTCCCGGTGCCTTTTCTGTTTTTTGGGAATGATGAATGTACTGCTCAAGGCAGTATTCAATCTGACCTGTTATGGAGCGACGATTGGCCCTCGCGTTCTCTCGCATCCATTCGTTAATCCAACTTGATAATCGGACCCTGATCATCGGGTCTCCTCTCGCGGCCATATCGCCCTCTTTCGCAAAATGCCGCACCCGTGTGTCATTCCGTGCGGCAGACACACCGATAGCTTTTGTGTGGCATATCCGTCAAGGAAAATGTGTGGCATGCTGTGTGGCATGGCACGAGAAGATCTTCATTTCCGTCTGCGCATACCGGAAGACCTGAAAAAACAGGTGCATGAAGCGGCAGAAAAACACGGGCGATCCATGACCGCTGAAATCATTCAGAGGCTGGCATGGACGTTTGATGGTGGCTTCTATGACGATTTTGGACCGGATACCGTTAAGCCGGAAGCGTCCGCGAAGGTATCTTTGACCGGACTCCATAAACTCAGCGATGAATTGGCGACTCTTGAGGCCGCTCTCTATGCGGAGCAAGGAATGCTTATGGAGGCAACCGATTACGCGGAAGATTTTGACAGCCCAGAAGATGCCAAAGATGCAGCGGAATTATCTGAAACCCGCATTGGACAACTGGAAAGGCGCATCGCGCGGGTCAGAAAAAAAATTGAAGCCGAGAGGCTCAAAGAGCGGAATGCGCCTAACCCTTTTTCCGATCCAGAGACAGAAAAAGGCTGATAGAAAAAAGCCGCCCGAAGGCGGCTCTTTTTTAAACGGGCATCAGCTCATAAATACCGCAGAATATTCTCATTGAGGCGCAGACGACATCATTGCTTCTAGCCCCGATTTTAATGCGAAGTCTTTATCCGAATGATAATTATCGGCAATTTCAGGGATAGATGTGAACCTAAAATTTTTCCAGTTGATTTTCGCCCATGTGGACTTTGAAAAAACAAAGTCGAACATAGGCCGTTTAACATCATTACCGAATTTATCCGGTTCTACATATTCCCAAGAAAATTTACATTTTTCTGGTGAATGGTTTTGCTCAAATAGATGATGCACAAGACTCGCGCTAATTTCCGAAGCAACCATATCCATCATCGAATATCTTTCTGTATCTCCCATATAATCGGAAACAGAAGAATTAAAAAAACCCATACCAATAACTTTTTTAAAGTTATTCCTGAACCTAATTTCATTAATCTCGGAAGATACTAAACACTTATTGTCGTTATATGTAAGATTTGTTGTTATACCAATGCTATCATCTGGGTTATCCGCACCGATAAGCTGTGTTGGAAACTCCGTTGTCGACCATGCCAGTGTTTTCGGTGTACATAAAACAAAGTGCCCCTTGGACAACTCGCTTACCGAGCACCGGACATAATAAGATTTCTTATATTCAAATATAAATAATATAGATATAATTAATAAAAACAATAAAAGACACGCATATATTTCCAGACGTTTATTCACACTACCCTCCCTCAATGTGAATAAACTTTGTACCATTCCGCATTATCTAGCCAGAACAGACTGTCTTCGCCTACCGCAAACTGCCCCCACAATCTGCTGACTCGCCAGACTCGTCCGGCCTGTGGAAATATCCCCACAGGAGGGCCGGATGAGCGATCTAGGAAGCCTGCAATTCAGCCCGAAATGCCCCAAGTGCGGCGGAAACCTTGGCGTCGAAGTCAGCGATGGACAGCCTCGGGGCGATGATGAGATCATCTGCCAGTCCTGTGGCTTCGTCCTTGGGCCGCGCAGCGAGGTTTCGAAAAAAATCATCGCAGAGAATAGAAGCGAAATCGAGCGAGCGGCGGCCGATAAGGTCCGTGAGGTTTTGAGAAAGGCCATCGGGCAATGAAACGCGGATGGTCAGCGGCATTGTCTGCTTCATGTTGACTTCCTTTCGAAAGGTAAGGGTTGCGGTTGCATTTCTCGCCCTACTAACCCCCGCAGCATCCCACGCCTACGCGCCCCGGCACGACTACGCCCCTTCCAGTGCCCAGACTGAACCGGTCTGCCCTAAAGGTGACCAGCCGGTATGGGTGAACACCCGGTCCAGCGTCTACCATTACCGGCACGAACGCTGGTACGGGAACACGAAGTATGGGCAGTATGAATGTGAGAAAGACGCGCAGGCCGAGGGGCGTCAGCCTACGCGGAATGGGCAATAAACAGGACGGAATATTCCTAAATGAGCGATTCTGACGAAGGCCGCACAAAAAGCTGGACCGAAGATCCCTATTTCACTGACGCCCTGTATGCGCTGCGCGATAAGCGCGAACACGGCCTACGTTTCCTCACGATAGATCTGGATGCGATCGGAGAGGTTATGTCAAATGGAGATGGACCCGCCTACCGTCTGCTTGATGCCATGGTCGACATTCAAGAGACGGAAGGCTACCACGGCAAGAGAGGCGCACCGCGCGTTCTGCTGGCAACGCTGCTTAGGCTGGCGGAGATTTCAAAAACGGTGTGATGGCGTCCTATAGGGGCGACTCATACGGCCGTGGAAGGGTGTCTCCGTAAAGGAGATACCCATGTCAGACGATCAGAAAAAACCTGCCGGTATGGCATCCGAAGAAGCAAAGGAATTCAAAGAGAAATGGGCAAAAATTCTATCATCAGAAAAGCCCGCTCTAGAATGCTTCTTTGACCTTACAACAACAGTAACCCTTTCTGCCGATGGATCGGTTTACCTTGATTGCCCAAGTCTGCATTTTCCGGGCTTTGATCAGGCGCAGATAGTTCGGGCCCACCTAACACCGGAAACAGTATCAATCCTAAAACACGCCCTTGCAGAGGCTGAAAAAAATCCGGGTAAGCCTGTTCAATTTTCCGCAAAAAATCGGAGCCATTAACGGGCGTTATTTCCATTTCGGGTCTCCTGCCAATGCGGTATCATAATACCACATTGGCAGGAGTGTCCATCATGGATGATGCCTACCGACCAATCGCCCTACCCGGCAACTGCGGGTTCTGAAGCACGTCCGGGGCTGTGCCGCTGGCGCGCATGTCCTGCTGGGTCTGACGGAACTGCAGATCCTGAACTGTCGCGGCGATCTCTCGGCTATCAAGTTTTACACTGATATTCGCGGTCCCCACGTGCTGCGTGTTCGTGCCACCCGCCTGAGCAGGCTGCATCGCGGAAATGCGATTGGCCTGATGATAGCCCTCATGCGCCACGCCAAAGACGCTACCGACAACAGCGCCCCCAATAGCGCCCGCAGCGGTGCCTGCGCCCGGCAAAACAGAGCCGCCAATCGCTCCGGTCGCCGCTCCTGCCGCTGCGCTTTCGAGAATGCGGCGCAAAGGGCCTGGAATGTGGTCCAGAACCGCGCCAATGGACCCAGCAATACCCCCCACAACGTGGATCAGGGCTGATATATCATCCGCAAACTGCCGGACATCATCGGGATGTCTCCCCACGAAATCACTGATCCCGTTGAACGCTCCGGTCAGCGCCTGCAGGGAACTGATAAATGGCCCCTGCGCGGCCTGACCCACCGTGAACTCCAATCGTTCCCATGCTGTGTGCATGGCGAGGGACTGGGCAGACTGGCCGCCTGACAGGGCATCCACCGATCGCATGGCATCCGTGCGACGGGCGGCAGCGGCCTGACGGGCGATATTCCCCTCAGCCCCCGTCGCCTCGCCCGCCAGATCCGACACGTTCATGCGCTGGATGTAGCCCGTCAAATCAGGATTTGACCTGATTAGTGGCGATAGATAGCGATTAATCCAGCCAATAGGGTCAGAGGTCAGTCGGGCCTGATCCACAAATCGCCCCTCACGATCTGTCAAGTGTAGTTTATCGCTGAAATACGCGAAGTCCCCATCAGTCATGCGGACATGATTGCCTGCAAACAGGTTTTCAAACGACCGCACCTGCATACCGGCGCGGGCCGGGTTCACGTCGATGAAATGGGCAAGGTTAAGCATGCCTTCATCGGACATGTTCTGCGCGGCCAAACCTGCAGACCGGGCGAATGACTGGAAGTTCTGCCCGCGCATGAACTGCCGGTTGGCAATGACCATACCCAGGGCAGAATTGGTGCTTTCCGACGCCCTTTCCATCGAGAACTGACCCGTGTGCGGGTCATAAAACCGGTTGGAAATGTCCTGTGCCCGGATAAACGCGATGCTTTCCCGCATCGCTTCCTCTGGCGATTTGCCCAGAAGCTGGAAGGTACGATCCACACGGTTAATCAGGGACGTAACCGGGGCCTGTTCCTCCATATGGCCACCGCTAACCTCGTATGCCTCCTGTGCCATACGGGCTGCATCCACAGGCGTGAGGTAACGGTTTTCGCGCATGGCCTGCTGTGCGCTGGCCTGAATGGCGGACATGTTTGCAGCAGCCTGCGGGTCACCCTGCATACCGAGGAACGTCTGGTCATACTGCCCGGTCTGGCTGAACGCGGATGCGAGCGTCTCCCCTGCCCCGTGGATGCCGGCATATGCCGCCATACCGGCCGCCAGCGGCCCAACACGCGGCACGCCGACACCCGACAACGCCCCACGGGCTGCCATCACCCCTTCCCCGACTTCCCCCGGATTGACGGCGTGGGGGCCAGCATACGGAAACGGCCCATAAACATCGCTGCTACCATAATTCACGCCCATCGTGGTTTCGCGGGCGGACCTGTGGCGTTCTGGTGTTACGGATTCTGGACCGCCAGACATGGTGAAATCGGGCGCATATCCGGTTTCCGATCCCCGGAAGCTGGCCCCGTTACCCATGCTGCTGCCCTGCCCCGGAATGACCGTCAGCGCGCGGCTGGGCTCAGGCTGGTATTCCAGCAGTAGTGGCGACCGCTCGGCACGCGGGGGTGGCGGACCATAAGGCGCCCCCACCATGACGCCGGGACCGGTTGACCCGTACATGGGGCCTGGCGCGCCGCGCACCACCGTGATCTCCCCGCGCGGATCATACCCAAGCAGGGGAACAGGTGACGGTGCGGGCAGCAGGCGCGTTGGCGCGTCAGGCACATTGGTTGCTGCCGCCGAATAGGGCGAGACGTAACTGGAACGACCCAGATCGTCAGGCAGCGGCGGCGGGGCCGGTGGTGGCGCAGAAGAAGGCCGCGACGCCCCGCGACTGCGCGTAGGCTGATCCTCATCGGCGCCTGTGTACTGAGGCGCACGGAACCGACCGGAAGCGGATGCAATATCTCGCGCAGCCCGCGCTGCACGCTCCATGTCATCCGCCATGCCGCCAGCCAGACGCCGCGCGCCGCCTAGAGACGACACCATGCCATTGAAACCCTGTTGTGCTTCGCGCTGAGCAGACAACAGGCGTTCCAGCGCCTCGATCATCTCGCCAATCGGCCCGGTCACGCGGGTAGCGTTGGCGACGAGGTTTACGCCGATTTCATAGGCTTCGATGGGCATGGCAGGCTCCGACTGACAGGTGCGGCACAAATACGGATAATGCTATCACTTTTAGCTTGCATCCTGCAGATAGATGGCACATTATGCTTGCATGAACCGCAAGCAGTCACGCACCCTCGAAGCGATCTTCACCAACCCGGTCAGCGCCACCATCAAGTGGCCCGAAATCGAAAGCCTGCTGGTTGCGGTTGGTTGTGAAGTGATTGAGGGCAACGGCTCGCGTGTAAAGTTCATCAGCAAGGGCCAGATGCTGGCGGTTCACCGCCCTCATCCGCGCAAGGAAGCCAAGGAATATCAGGTTCGCGCCGTGCGTGACTTCCTGACCAATCTGGGGATCAAGCCATGAGTGTCATGACCTATAAGGGCTATCACGCCCGCGTTGATTTTGAACCGAACGACGGCGTATTTGCGGGCCGTCTGGCGGGGATAAACGATATCATCACCTTCGAGAGCGACAATGTTAATGGGCTGCAGGAAGCTTTCCACGAGGCGGTGGATGACTACCTGGAAACATGCCAGCAGATCGGGAAAGACCCGCAAAAGCCCTATAGCGGCAAGATGATGTTCCGCGTTGCGCCGGAAGTGCACGCACATGCAGCTTTGGCGGCCGAACTGGCTGGAACGAGCCTTAATCAGTGGGGAGAAAAAGTGATTAGGGAAGCTGCAGGGAAAATTATCACAGCAAAATAACCCTCTATTCGCTTTCTTGCGCCCGTGCATTTGGCAGCGGCCGGCCCTCGATCGCACGCACGACCATGCGGCCAATGCCATGCGCCACCTTCTGTTCGTTCCTGAATGCTGCAACGGACAGTTCGGGGCGCGGTGGCTGGTAGTTGTTCTGCTCCATGCGGCCAACCTCGAACACCACGGCCTTGATGTCGTCAGATCCGATCGAGGCTTCCACACGCAGGGCCGCATCGCTGACCCTCGTGCCGTAGCTGTCGCGCATATCGCCGGTCCGCAAACCGGGCTCATCGGGCGAAAACCCCTTGCGGATGCGGTCGTCTATGGTCCGGTCCGCCAGGGGCGCGGTCGGCAATCCGCTTTCCGGTCCATCCAGGTATTGCCCGATCTGCACCTTGGTCTCGGTCTTTACAAGATCGGCTCCGTCCTGAACGCCACGATGAACCGCGTGGGCGATATTCGGCTCCACGCGCTCGCGCAGGTGCCGTATGAAGCCATCCAGCGTGTTGAATTTCCGCGTCATGGTTCAGCATCCACATATCGACCGATGGACCAGTCGAAACGGGCCGGGATCAGGCCGTATGTCTCCCGGCTCCGCCGTTCCGTGATAGCCACACAGGCGGCAAAGCGCCGCGTGCGTGACCACTTTCTGGCAACGTCCCAAGGCACCCCGCTATCGGCCAGCAGGAGCATTTCCTGCATAACGGGGTGCCTGCTCAGTTTTTTGCCGTTTCAGCGTCCACATCCGCAGGAACAGCCTTCTCCGGCGCATTCTTGTCCTTGGCCGGGTAGAACACGGCCTGCAGGGCGATGATGCCGTCATTGCCGATCCGCCGGGCAAGCTGCTTCACCTGTTCCTTGGTTTCGGGCATTTCCACCGGCACACCATCGATGGCATCCACCGAACAGATCATCTGGGCATACCCCATCCATGCGCCAGCCGATGCCGACTGCATGGCCGTGCCTGCCACTTCGATCAGGTCCAGCATGTTGCCGGGGTCCAGTTCCTTCAGTTCCAGCTTCTTGCCAGATGCGGTCGTGATTTCCTTGGGGATCATGGTCATGAAATCTTGTTCCTGATGCGCGCCATGAAGTCGATGTGCTGGGTGACGATGTTTTCGGACTGATAGTGCCCGGCGTTCGTCAGGCGGATGGTGGCACCCATGAATTCGTACGTGGTGGATGTGCCATCGCATTCGGTGACATACTGGTAGACGCTGCCAAGGATCATGGTTCCGGCTTCCCAGAAACCGCCTTCGATGGCCGCGAACAGGTCATCCGCGCCTGAATTGTCCCGCTGGAAGTCGAACCCGCCGCTCCACCCATTGGGCGTGTCGTAGAATGAGGGCATGTCATTCAGGGGCATGGACATGAGCCGGTGCGTCTGCTGCTGCGCCTGGAAACCGGTGACGGTCGGCAGTTTGATGCGCGATCCGTTGTAGACCAGGACAACCCGGCAATCCCGGCCTACGTTAAATGGCTTGTCTGCCATTCAATCCTCCAAAGAAAAAGCCGCCCGGTATGGACGGCTGTTGAAACGGAACGGGATCAGGCTGCGGACGTGGCCGTGCTGACCACCACGCTGGAGCCGCCCTGCAGGTTGACCACGAAAAAGCGGTTGATGCCCTGATAGGTGACCTGCACGTCCGCGCGCACGTAGCCCAGCGCGGTCTCGGACTGCGGGTTGTTCGTGCTGTCGCATACCACAGCGTAGGCAGCGGTGCTGCCGAGGATGCCGGCCGTGACCATATTGGACAGCGTGCCCAGCAGCACGGCGCGGATATCGCCGAACAGGGTGGTGTTGATCACGTCGCCCACGAACACACCCATGCCGGCATTGATGGTCTCAGCGATGTAGTTGGTCAGGCGGGTGTAGCTGTCATCATCAATGGTGTCATCGCTGGACGTGTTGATGCCGCCGCGCACGGCCCAGTAGCTGCCGCCCGGGGCCGGGTTGCAGATCACGTCGATCCCGTCCTCGAACAGCGCGCCCAGTTCCGCATCGGAATAAGTCTGGGTCGTGCCGGTGCTGACCAGCCCCGCCTTCTGGCTGCCGATCACGCCCGAAAGTTGCTTGTTCAGGCTGGATTGCTCGGGAGACAGGCCGCCAAACAGGCCCGCCACGAATGCCTGCGGGGGCACCAGCATTTCGCCGTTGGTATCGTCGTCCCACCACAGCCAGTCACCGAACATCAGCTTCATGGCGTAGCTGTCGATGCCGGCGGCGGCCTTGGCGCTGACGGCGTTGGTGATGGTATCGCCCGCCGGGCCGCAGGCGATCATATACACCCCCTCACCCAGACCGAACGCCACCTGGTCGGTCCACGATGCACTATCGGTCAGGCCAGCCAGTACACCCAGCGCACAGCCTTGCCCGCGCAGGGCATACATGCCGGTGCGGGTGGCGGCGTCCGCGCCCATGAACTGCGCCGTGGTGGGCGTGCCGCCGTCCGTACCGCCGGACAGGGTTGCGCTGCCTGCCGCCAGATCAGGAACCGTATCGGGCACGGTGGCCACGACCAGTGCGGACGTGTCGGCTGCAATGGCGGCGGCAATGTCCGTCCACGTTGTGCCGGTATAGCCCCGGCTGCCCAGCACACTGTGGCTGGTGGTCAGCGTGTAACGGGTGGTCACGATGCTGTTCTGCGCCAGCGTGGCCGTGATGGCGTTACCCGCGCTGCCGGTGTAGCGCGCCGTAAGTGAGACGCCAGCCAGCGTGCCGGTGGCGGCCGCGTCGGTGCCGTCGCTCACGCGCACACAGCGGAAATCGGATGCGCCATTGAGGATGGCGATGTTGACGGCCGTTCCGATATCGGTGGCCAGTGCCTGCTTGGTGCCGAAGGCGGACAGGCAATCACCCATAGAGCCCACGATCACGGGCGTATTGAGCGGCCCCCACCCGGCAGTGCCGACCAGGCCGATACGGCCGCTGGACACGCCATTGAGCGCCAGCGTAGCGGGTTTCTGGATCTGGACGTAAAGGCCGGGCACGGTCAGGCTGTTCGTGTTCAGCTTACCTGCCTGATAGAGCTGGGGCATGGGTTATTTCTCCTGAGCGGCGGCAATGCGCACGGTGAAGCGGCCAAGGGTGCCGCTCGCTTTCAGCTTCGCAATCGTGGCGGCATCGGTGATCTTGGTACCGATCCGGTAGCCGTAACCGGGCAGTGTGACCACGTAGGTATCGGCAGGCGTCATGACGGCGGGCGCAGGTGTCGGCCCGGCGGCCGTAGGCGTCGGTGTGGTGGGCATTGGTTGTCCTCGGGTGGGTCAGGAGGCGGCCAGTAGCGGGCCGTCCCCTGTGTGGATGGTCTGGCCGCCGGGCAGGCTGAACACCTCGGTTCCAAACAGCATCTGGGCCATGTTCTCGCGCGCGTCCGTGTCGTAGGTGCAGATGAACCGGAACGGGCGCATGAAGATGCCGCTGTTCTGGGCGGCGTCATTGTTCCAGTCGCCTCGGGCCTCGATCTGGAAGGTTGACCCGCTGGCGTCGGTCAGCCAGTCGACGAAGGCCATGCCGTTCTCAACCGCCGTTCCCAGTGCATCGCGGGCATTTGGCGAAGCTGACCAGACCGTGATCTGGAATAGCTGCTGCTGCCTGCGCGCGGTACGGACCGCCGGAGCATATCCGCCTGTTGCACCTGACAGGTCGGTAGCGCCGGGCACTGTGATTGTGAGGCCGCTGGACGTAGCGCCGGGTATCTGCGTAGCCAGTGCGGCGGCAATCGTGTCGGATGTGTCGGTGGCCTGCACGGCATAGGCCGCTACGGCCCGGTCGGGGATGGCTGCACTGTCCGATCTGATACGCAGGCCGACAATGCCCGCCGGGGTTGCGTCGGCCTGCAGCACGACTGTAGCCGTGTTGCCCACGGTCGTGATCGACACGGTGGCCGGTATCGTGGCCTCCTGCCGCCACGGTCGGCCCAACGGTTCATCAATGCGCCGCCAGCCGCCCTGCAGGTCTGTTACGGTGATGAAGTCCACGCCGTTGCCCAGCGTGCAGGCCGCGCCAGAATAATCGGCCTCGGTGATCCAGCCACGCCGGATTTTAATGGGGCGGCCGGTTACGGATGGTTTCCCCTTGCCGTTCGGGTAAACGATGGCTTCCATCTGCGCCACGATGGCGCGGGAAATCGATACAACGTCGGCCATATCAAACCTGCCTCACGCCCATCAGGCACCGGTTGCCATACTGGCTCGGCTCCACGGCGCTGATCGTGTAGGTTGTGCCGAGATCAGTCGTGACCGCCATCTGAACGGCAGGAACAAAATCGGGCATCAATGGCAGGAACATTTCGTAATCTGCTGCCTTGATGGAGCCGGGTATGCCATCGCCCACAGCATTCCCCTTGTTCTTGATCTGGATGAAGGCCGGCCAGCCCGAGGCAAGCGTGGCCTGGTCGCTGGTGTCGCCTGCTGTTCCGTAGTCATCCGACGCACCCACGTCCGTGCAGACTGCGCCATCGCCGTTGGTGCCGCCCTGCCCTGGTTGGCCAGCGATGGACACGACCCGATTGCACAGCATGCACAGCGGCGGCCGGAATGGCTCAATCCGGGCCACAAAATAGTTCTCACCCGCGCAGGTCAGCAGGTCGCCTGGCTGCACGTCCGTGGTGTCGAACAGACCGAACACGGCGGGTTTGTCCCACAACGCCGGGCCGTCGAAACCGAATTTCCTGTCATTGTTGAACGCAGCCAGAAAGGTCGCGTAGGCTGTGGCCATCGGCGCGGTCAGTGATGCCGGGCGGTATTGCGCGGTCGCGGCCCCCAGCCGCAGGGCGGCCTTGGCATAGCCACGCGCCACCTTCTGCTGGACGAGGGCCTGATACATCAGTGACGCCGCCCCCTGGTCGATGTGCGGTTCATCAGCGACACCATCTGCCGGTCAATCGCCTTGGCCTGGGGCGTCTTCTTGAACGCCGCCGTGGTCATGCCGACCAGTGCCGCGTTCTGACCGTCCTCTTTGCGGTCGGTATTGGACCTGAGATACTGCGCCATGGTCATGCGCTTTGCTGGGCGTGCCATCTATTTTCTCCGGCGTATGATGCTATTCGCCTTGGCGTTGATCTTCGCTTGCGAGGATTTGGACAGGTTGCCCGCCTTCACCTGCTGGGCCGCGCGGGCCTTGGCGTTTATCGCATGGGCGCGATCGGGCAGCGGGAAGCGCCGGGAGCCGGGCAGCCCGAACGCGGATTTGGGCAGGGTGTTACGCCTGCGGATGGTCAGCGTGGCCATCGACCGCTTCCTTCTGCTCAGGGGCCGCATTTTTTGACCAGTTCGCCGGATGGTCCGGATCTTTGGTCGGCATCACGCCAACAGATGCCAGGGCGCGACCAAGGGGGCCCGATGCAACGGCGGGAACCGGCGGCCCTTCGAGATAGGCCGGGCGACCATCCGGGATCGGGCCTGTGCGGTTCTCGCGCGGTGTGACGTTTCCCATTTGGTCAACCAGATACCCGACCTGCACATCGGTGCCGGTCACCTCGACCACGCGCCCGGCTTCCGGGCCAAAGGGCTGCGGCTGGCGCGCAAGGGAGGATTTGATGGCTGTCACCACGCCATCCTTTACCAGCGCCCACAGCCGCGTCGGGCGGGGCCGGTTGCTGTCAACAGCGAACATGCTGCCTCCTAGATTGTGATGCGGTTCTGCGGGCGCAGGCCGGGACCGGGAGGGATGCCGAAGAAGGCGCACAACTGCCGACGCCAGCGATTGTAGAGACCGAACCGGTCCTGAACCTCGTAGCGGTTGTGGTGCCACACGGCGGCCTGATCAGTGTCCAGATTGTCTGTAGCACCCATGATGGCCGTCTCGAGCGTCTGGCACTGGGTCAAAAATGTGCGGATCTGCACATATTCGTCCGGCGCCATGTTGCGCATGCGCCATTCGTTGAAGCCGTAGACCTCAAAGAAGCGCCAAGACTGCTGGCCGCTATTGATGCCGCCCATGGCCGGATAGCCCATATAGCGGCGGCACTGGACCATCTCGGCATCGGTCAGTGGCGTATCGGCTACGGGGTCTGTGGTTGTTCCGGACATTCCACCGGCTCCAGTTCCGCCCCGCGCTCGCGCAGGTGGGCAATTTCGTCGGGGTTGGTGATGATCTCACCGGCGGACCAGCGGTAGCACCCCCGATTGAAACGGGTCTCGATATACCCGTGGTCGCGCACGAGACGGACGGGGGCGGCGTTGCTGCCAGCCCCCTCCACCTGGGCCTTGCGAGGCCGCGCCATTACGCCGCCGCTGCCTGACTGGTGGCACCGAGGCTTTCGATCACCACACCGCGCTTGAGGTAGCTGTTGGTGGCGGTGGGGATGATCGAGGTATTGGCGGTCAGGTCGGTCGGCAGGGCAAAGCCACCGATCCATGCCCACGACTGCGCGATGATCTGGGCCAGGCGGTCCAGAGCGGGACGGGTAACCATCACCACATCATCGACATGGGTCAGTTCACCGCCGTCCAGAAGGCCCGCGTAGTGCTCGCCCATATTGGCGTAATCGCCCTCGATCAGCGCGCCCTGCCCGCAGATGATGGCACGGTGGATGTTGCCGGGGCCGCCCGTGAGGGCCTTCTGCTGCGGCGCTTCCGTGGTCGGGATGAAGCGAACGCCCAGCAGGTCGAACACCTGGCCGGTCTGGTAGGTGTCCGAGCCATACTGGCCGCGATACAGCAGCTTGAAGTCATCATCGCGGAACAGCCCGAGCAACTGGTTGTTGTCCAGGTAGCAATGATAGACGCCCCCGGGCATCGTGGGCACGTTGTTGTCGCGCAGGGCCGCCACGGCACCGAGCACGTTCTGGATGGTCAGCAGGTCGCCAGCGGCGAGGGCTGCAGTCGTGGCGCGGCCACTGGGGCGCAGGACCAGCGGGGCGGTTGCGGCCACAACGGCCATCCCTGCGGTGCCGTCGGCCACCGACACATTCCCGGAGAAGGTGAGCGTGCCCGAGATGCCATCCGGCGCGGTGGTGGCATTGACTGCATCGGCAGCCACGCCCACGAGCGTATAAGAGCCCGCGCCAACGGTGACCGTCATGCCATCCGTGGCGCCGACGGAAACAACCTGCCCTTCCGAGGACAGCACGTTCTGGAACCCACGGATATCGTCAACCGAGATCGTGGTGCCAGCAGCGCCCAGCGTGGCGGTTACGCGGGTATTTCCGCCCAGATAGCCCCCCACGCCATTCTGCGCGCCGCCATACAGGGCATTGCGGGCCAGACGGTCGAGGGTCTGGCGGGCATTGATGCCGAGGCGCGAGGCATTGGCAAGGAACTGGTTGGCGACCCCCACCCCTTCGGTCACCTGGTTAAGGTCCATGGTGTTGCCGTACTGGTTGATCGACAGCGTGTACTGTTCGACCGACCATTCCGTGGGCGACATGCCGTTGTCAAAATTGGTGTTGGCGTTCGGGTTCAGCGGCGTGGTGGCGGGCACCAGCAGGCCAGCACGGGTATCGGTGATGGTCTGACCGATGCGGGCCGGGAACTCCATGCGATCCGCAATGGAGCGGAACCCCAGCTTCGACTGCAGTGCATCCTGGAATGCACGCGAGAGAAAGCCCTGCTGGATGACGGGCTGGAGCGAGGCGGGAAAATTGGCGATTGCCATGGGTTTTATGTCCTTGTGATGCCGGAAATACGCCCCGGCATCAGCCGGTCAGCGAGGCCCGCATCAGCGGGCAGTTGGTAATTTTTCAGAGGGTCGGCCAGCGCAGGCCGGCGGCCGCGGCGGCTGACGCCACATCCTTGGTGTCCGCCTTGGTCGCATCGAACGGCGCCGGATCACCCGCCTTGGGCGCGGGCGTCGTCTTGGTCGTGCCGGTCTCGGTGCCCGGCTTGGCCGGTTCGGTAAACAGGTAGGCGCGGCTCTCGCGCGCGGCTTCCATCACCGCGTCGAGGCCTTCGACCTGACCGTTCTCACCCATCTTGACGGTGCCGAGGTCGATCAGCTTCACCACATCCTCGGGATTGACCGCGCCCAGACGAACGGCGGCAGCCTTGGCTTCGGCCCGGATGACGGCGGCATTTGCCTTTTCCGTCGCCCCTTTGGTTGCGGCTTCAGCATCGGCCTTGGCCTGCTCGATGGCGGCGTTCGCGTCGGCCAACGCCTTCTCGCCATCAGCCTTCTGCTTGTCAAACTGGGCCTTGAGGCCATCGCGCGACTTGATCGCCTCGTCACGTTCGCCGCGAATGGTGTCGCGCTCAGACCGCGCGGATTTCAGTTCGCCGCGCAGCGTCACGAGATCAGCGCGCGCCTTTTCCAGTTCGCGCACCGTGTTGGGATCGATGGGCGTGTTCGTCGGTTCTGTGGTCATCTGACCCTCTGTGTTGTGAATGATCCGGCATCAGCCGGGAAACGTCAGGCCGTGACCTGACGTGTCTCTGTGCGCCCTGCTCCGGCTGCCTGCCGGTCGGCCTTGGCGGCATTGGCTGCGGCCTGCCGCTTGGCGATCAGGACCGGATCGGACAACTCGTCCAGAACGCGGTTCCATTCCTCCTGCGGGCTCGCAGTGCCCACCTTGGCGGCATAGATGCTGCAGGCGGTCTCGTTGCTCATGAAGCCGCTGGCCACAGCCGTTGCGAGGCCCTGCGCAAGCTGCAGCAGTTCGGGGTCCGTGCTGGGGAAGTAGGGCGGCCACTGGAGCGCGAGGCCGGTGTCGTCCAGACCCACATAGTCGTTCCCGCCGATCCTGATCCCGCCAGTCAGCACATGCGAGAACCGGCAGATCATGCGATACAGCGCCAGCAGCCCGTATTCGCCGTAAGACAGGCGCAGGCGATCGGCCAGCCATACGAGGCTTTGGCACATCATCTCCATGGCCCGGCCAGACTGCGCGGCGCTGATCTTGTCCGCGCTGGCCCGGTTGCCGTGGATCTGCTCGAGCACGATGGCGCGCAGTTCCCGGTATTGCGCCAGCATGGCCGCCGAGGCGTCGCCGTTGATTTCCAGCATCTTGGCGTCGCCATCCATGGGGAGGATGAGGGCCGATGCCGCGCCGCCGGTTGTGCCGCCGTCGCTGTCTGCGCCTGCCGGATCGCCCTTCCCGGCCTTGATGACCAGCTTGGGATCAGAACTGTATTTCAGCCCGCGACCAGACTGCGACAGCAGATAATCGCATTCGATGACCGTATCGATGGCACGCTCGAATGTGCAGGGTCCGTCCACCGTGCCGGGCAGGGCCATGTTCGCCATCCAGACCCATGGGACGAAACCGAGGCCGTGCCGGGTGGTTCGTTTCTCGTCAATCCGGTTCGGCAGCCCGTCCGCCACCCGTGTTGGCACATAGACCTGGCATGCTGTCTTGTCCCACTCGCGCCGCCACCAAAACCATGCCTGTGCGTCATCGGGGCCAATGGGCCAGCCCTGCGCCGCCAGATCGCCACCTTTGACCTTGTAGCATTCCGTCATGCTGACCAGTTCGCCAGCGACACCCCACTGCGGCGTCAGAAACCGGGTTCCATGCAGGGAAACGCACGGCCTGCGGTCCACGGTCTCCACCAGCAGGGCAGACGATCCGACCGAACCGGAAATGACCGCCTCGATCAGCACGGCAGGCAGGGCACATTCCCGGTCCAGCGCCGCCATGATGCCCGGCACCGTCTCGTCTACTGCCGTCAGCGCAGGCCAGTGCATCTCACCAAACACCAGCGAGGCGCTTTCATCCACCACAGTCGCGCACATGTTGGTGCGAACCGACGGGCGGCGTTTGTCGAGCGGGATGTATTCCCCTGCCCCGTTGTATTCGCTGCTGAACGGGTTCGGGATGTCGTCATACTGTGTGCAGTCCCGGACCCGCATCAGGGCTGTCAGGCGGTTTGCGCGCGCTGGCAGGTCGGTATCCTGCGGATAGGTTTCCTTGAGTTGCTTCCAGTCCATGCGGCCCCGTGGCCGCTATCGGCCCAGATTGAAACGTGTTGGTACGAAGCGCGCCGGTGCGGCCGGCGGCGGCCCGAGCATCAGGTCAGTCAGTGCCCAGACCAGTGCATCCGCCCGGTCGGGCGAGCGTGCGCCCTGGAACCCGCTGGCCGAGAACTGGCAGAGCTGGTCCTCCATGTCGGGGAACCGGCCGTGGTGCGTGACCTTGCCCTGTTCATAGAGCGCGGCCACCGGCTCAGCCCGGGCGAACTTGCCGCGTGAAGCCGTGACCAGCGTGACTGGTGCCGTGGCGCGGGCTGCGCGGATCGTGCTTTCGACCATCGCGCCGCCAAAGTTTTTCTCGGCCACAATCCGGTCGCCCCGCCACAGGTCCAGCGCATCCAGTGCGATCTTGGCCCACCCCGCGGGGCCGGTCCGGCAGGACAGGTCGGCAAGCACATGCCCGTTGCCGTCTGCATCCACACCACAGACCGATATGCCTATCTCATCCGAGCGATAATCTTCGGGGCCGGAACAGCCCGATGGATCAACCGCCACCACGATGCGCCGCATGCGCGCCAGCACGGCAGCGCGGTTGGCATCGGTTATCGCTGCCTCACGCCTGATACGGTCCAGCGTCCACAGCGCGCCTTCAATCGCAGTCTGATAGTTGCCGAACAGGAAGCGTTGTCGCTCCTTCTCCGGCAGGCTTTCAAGTTGCTTCAGGTATTCGGGCGACAGGTTGGCCCGATTGCTGTCCGGGTTGATCTGCATGGTTGCATAGTCGGCCGGATCGGGCAGCGGCTCGCCAGATTTCGGTTCAACGTGCCGCTCGAACAGGCTGTAGAGCCAGTGCGAAGTCGTGGGAGGGTTGGCGTCGATGTATTCCTTCACGCGCAGGCTGGATTTTTGCGCCAGGCGCGTCAGCAGCATGTTGCGTGCGCCGTAACTGATCTGGCTGGCTTCGTTCAGATAAACCGTGGCGAACTCAAGGCCGAGGATCTTCTCGGTGCGGTCGGAACTGTCGAGGCCGTGGAACAGGATTTCGGACCCGTTCGGCAGGGCCACATACCAGTCAGTGCGGTTCAGGTTGTAGGGCACATCCGGAAAACACAGGCGCATCACCTTGGGGAACGTGTCCCCGATAATGGAGTGTTTCAGGGCATTGAACCGATGCCGGAAGATGCCGTGCCGTGTGCCTGGCGCCTTGGCCGCGCGAATGACCAGTGCGCGGATCAAAAGGAAGGTTTTCCCCGAACGCGAACCACCACGCAGGAGGATGTGCGTGGCCGGACTGCCCAGCAGCCGGTTTGCCTCCTGCTGGGCCGGGTTCAGCTTGGCGACCATTACAGCGCGTCGTCGTCTTTCGTGATGTTCATGGTGATATTGCCGCTCTGTTGCACGTCATAGCGTTCACGGAATTTCTCGGGCCGATGTGCCTTGAGTAGAAGCGTCATCAGGCCGTCAGAGCGTTTGCGGGTGGTCAGGTATTCCCCGGTCTTGGGATCGCGGACCAACTGACCCATCGAGACCACGTATTCCTCATCGCCCTCAATGGCGCGGCGGCGGGCCTCCTGTTCGAGCGCATCGATGCCTTCTTCCTCGGCATCATCCCAGCGTTCGGCGAACTCTGGTTCAGCCGCGCGCCAGCGGTGCACTGTGGTGCGGCTTACGCCCGCATGCCGGGCAGATGCGGAAATATTCCCCGTCTTGCGCAGGTGCTCTATGAAGATGTTCCGCGCATCGCGCGTAGGGTCTGTTCCATTTGTAACGGCCCGAGGCTTAGCCGGACCCTTGCGCCCAGCCATACGATCCTCCAGGCAATGATGATGCGTGCACTTCCCGCCTTATCCCGGTCTACTTACGGGCTGACAGGATTTTCCCATGCCGCCCAGCGAGGCCTTTGGGCACCAGTCGGTTAGGGAGGTCGGGATTTATCGGTTCCGTGCCAGAAACGCTGAAATGTCAGCCGCCCAAGCCGGGCATGGAACAGGGAAGCCCGCATACGAAAAACCGCCCTCTGCTGGCCGGTTTCGTGTGTGCCGTTGCGGCGCATTTATTCCATGATGGCTCGAATAATGCACGTTACTGGAAAAAGTACAAGTGTTATTTTCGGAGCCACAGATCAGCCAGTTTTTCGAGGCCATAGCACAGGGTTTTCCCACGCATGCCCACACGCTCATCCTCTCCACAGACCGCCACGATGGCGCGACGTTGAGCTGCTGACAGGACTTCCAGCGCCTCGGAAACCAGTTCACGCGCATAGCAGGTGTTTTCCTGCCCGCTCAGGTCGCCGCCGCGCTCGATTTCCTGCGTATCGTAGGTCTGTGTCGTGCGTGCCCGACGGGCGGAGCGCAGCCAAGCACGACGGAACCGCAAGCCGGCGGCATATTGCGTGGGTGTCAGTGTGCCATTGGGGCGGTGGTAAAACCGGTCCAGCGCGCATTCGTCTGCCACCCGGCGGACTGATTGCGTCCTGCCGCCTCCCCCTGCAATCGCAATCGCATCCTGCACAATCCGCCGCGACAGGGAGGCCGGTCCATCTGCGCCGGGGTCTGGCGCCGTGCCTGCCGCGATCTCACGGCACAGGCGGTTATAGCGCCTGTCGGATTTCAGGATGCGGGCTACGCGCTCTGCTTCGATGGTCGCCATTATCTCTCCAGCCTCCTCATGGCCGCCCGAGCGTTTTTATCGGCCCTGCGGTCGCCCGGCGTTCCTGCCGAGAAATAGATTGCACCGTTACTGTGGGTCCATTTCAGGTGTCCGCCGCGCGAGACGGAAACGGACCATCCCCGCGCCTGCATTTCCTGCTGGAAGCGGCGTTGTTGGCGGGGGATCATGCGCCCTCCACCACTGACCAGTAACCGCCAACAAAGCGGATTTTCCCGGCCTTGCGGAGCTTCTGAAACAAGCGGTCAATGAAGCGGTGCGCAACCGCGCGGGACACGTCTTCCTTGATGGCCTTCACTTCCATTTCGTGCGCCGTAAACGGCTCCTTTTGGCGCAAGATGTAGTCTGCGAACCATTCAACGATTTCAGGGTCAATCTTCTGACCTTCAACAATCATTGCCTCAAACCCCGCATATTCGTCCGCACAGAGCCCTTTCCATCGTCCACGGTCATCTCCCTCGGAAACACTTACACCGCACTCAGCGCCAATCCCTGACGCGGAAACGGGCATGTTATCCACGATAGCGCGCCCACCTTCCCCGATATCGTAACCGGCCCGCATCTGGCACGCCGCAGCAGCGACGGCCCAGTTCCGAGGCGAAGCAAGCTGGGCCCGGTAGCCGGCGCTGCAACGGTCGGGCCAGATTTCGTCGGAAGCATCCATGCGCGATAGTACCGCACCCCGCCGGGGATTGGTACCTTTTTCTGCTTGGTTTTCAGCCATTTTTCGTATGCTCCAGCAGCGTATCAGCCGCTTCGGCCGCCACCTTCAGCATGGAAATCCGCTCCAGGGTGAACGCCCGCATGTCGCCGGTCATCTTCGGCAGGTCAGCCTCCAGTGCCCGGATCAGATCCCATCCGCGCAAGGTCGTGTCGTTGCCCGGCATGTAATCGCCGAACTGGCGCACACGGGCCTCTTCGGCTTCGCGCTGCGCTTTCCGTTCACGGCGTAGGGCTTCCATCTGGGCAGCGACTGCCGCGCGCTCGGCTTCCGTTGGTCCCGCGCGCTGCGCTGCGGGCTTCCGGTCGGCAACGGCCAGGATTTCCTTACAGCCCTCGACCTCACGGGCAATCCGGTCCGCGATAGGACGCAGCAGCGCGTAAAGCTCCGCCGGACGCGGCCAGAACGTGCCGGGCAGACGGCCATTAACCGCGGGCTGCCGACACCACGCCTGACGCGACGCGACCGACCAGACGCCAGCGGGCAGTTCGCCGCAAACCTCCATGATCGCCTCGACCGATGCCCGGATGTCACCCTCATCGCTCGGGGGATTGGCAACCATCCCGGCCAGCTTCTTCAGCCACGCCATGACGATCTGGGGCGATGCCGGGCACATGGCGGCCCGCGCCTGCTCGAGCTGCAAGCGTGCCTGGCTGGCCAGTGCCGGTGAGACGTTACAGGGCAGGATCGCCATACCCTCGCGCCGTGCGTCGATCAGCGCAGCGATGGCGGGAGCAGCCGGGCGGTATTCCGTGACAATGCTCGGCCGGGCTTTGGTGACGTGGTTCATGGTCAAACTCCGGGGCAATCGGGGATGGCGTCCCAGATGGCGGGACGGCCCTGGTTGCGCTGGGGGATGCGATGCGGATTGGCATGTTTGCGGGCAGCGGCCGATGCTTCGGGATCACCGGCCCAGCCCATCGCGTTGAGCCATGAGGCTGGATACGGGACCAGATCGAAGCCAAAGTCGGATTTTCGTTCCGGCCATACCGCGACGTGCCGTGCCAGCCCGAGCATGATTTCCGCCTGGGGGGTTTTGGTCCGGGCCTTGGTGTGCGCCTTCATGGCCGCGCCCTTGTCCACCTTGCGGGGATAGGCTTCCCAGAACTCATCGAACTCGGCAGAGCGCGGCCCTTTCGCCTCAGCGCTTGGCGATGAGGAAGAGCCCGAACGAAGTGAGGGTGATATATTACCTTCCTCCCTTCCTCCCTTCCTCCCTTCTGAAATCGATTTTCCGGACTGGTTCGGAACCGGTTCGGAACCGGTTGCGTCTTTGGGAGGAACTGAAGGGACTTTATCTTCCGTTTCTACCTTGTCCTGTTCGGAACTGACCTTTGCTTCATCATCGGTTTTGATGTGCGTGGTGTGGGCATACTTCCGCACCTGTTCCGGCATGGGGCAGAACCGGGATGGCTTCTTGGGTTTCTGCCATTTTCCGAAGTTCCGGACCGCGCCATAGCTGCGGCCATCATGTTCGTAGCGTGTGATGGCATCCGCTCCAGCCAACTCATCCAGCAGGGCAGACACGTCCACTGCGTCGGCCGGGAATATCCGCATCTTGAGGGTCAGTGGCTTCCATTCGAAGCCGCCGCCATCATCTGCATGGTTCCAGATGCCGATCAGCAGGACGCGCGCGGCCATCGAGAGCGTGGCAAACCCCTCATCCGTGTAGATGCCGGGGTGAATGCTTCTGATGCGGGCCATTATGCCATAACCTTTCCCGCCACAGGCACGCCATTCTCACGCAGGAACTCCAGCACCTGATCCAGTGACTGGCAGACGCCGACTTTGAACCCGGCGGCACGCAGGCGCGCATGGAGCGCCCGCTGTTCGCGCGAGACGGTGCCCTTTGAGGCTTTCAATTCGATGTAGAGAACGCGGCCGCGATAATGAACGGCCATGTCAGGGATGCCAGGGATGCAACCACGAGCCTTCCGGCGTGCACCTTCACGCGCACCGTTGCGCCGGTTCTCAGAACTCCATGGCACCGCATCGTCAGGCAGCAGCATGGTCAGCGTGCGCCAGACGAACGTATGAAGAGCGTCTTCTTCGTGCTGGGCCATATCACGCCACCATCCATGACGGCGGCATAGGAATAACCTCGGCATGGGGGCGCCAGATATGCAGGCAATAGGGGTGAACAGAAATATGATCTGACACTGGCACATGAAGCTGCATGCATGTCTCATTGTCGGCAAAGAACAGCCTCTTCACCAATTCCATTTCGGGCCAGTTCGGACACCGGGAGGATCGAGAAACACTCACATGGTCCCAGCCATCACCGACCGATGCGATGACTTTCATTTTCTGCTGGTCTGTTGGAGACGGAACCATGAAAAAACCGCACGTGCTGTCGCCCGATGAACCAAATCGAGCCACGATTTCAGGTGAAGTGATGCGATATTGGTTGACTTCGTAAAGATTTCTCATCGTCACATCCCCAAAGCGCGGCGGTAGATGTCGAGCAGGTTTTCCTGCTCCTCGACCTCGGCCGGCTCCTGCTTGCGCAGACGGATGATCTGGCGGATCACCTTGACATCGAAACCCGCGCTCTTGGCCTCGGTCATGATGTCCTTGATGTCTCCGGACAGGGCCTTGCGTTCTTCCTCCAGGCGCTCGGTGCGCTCGATGATGGAGCGCAGGCAATCCGCCGCGATGCCGCCGGTGTTGGCTTCGTTGTGATCGTTGGGGAAGTCAGGCATGGTTCTGTCCCTTCATGGGAATGCAAACGGTCCGAGTTACGTAACCCAGCGCATTGACGATGCTTTCCGACACCTCGCGGCGTTCGTTCAGCGTTTCGGATACAACCGACTGGGGGATGCCGGTCCGCCGTGCCCACGCATTCTGTCCGCCGGCCATTTCGACAGCATCGGCAAGTATTGATCGCATTGATGCGATAGGTCGGCCGGTAATGTTCTGGGTCATTCTCCGGCCTCCCGCTTCAATTCATCTGCCCGCCGCTCAAGCCAGTCAGCCCGCTCGCTCAGGTATTCAGCCCAGCGCCGCAGGGAGATTGCGCGGCGGAGTGCGCGACTGGCGCGCCATCGGGTAATGGCTGCGCGCCGCAGGAGGATGTATCTCCCCATTCGTTTTCCCATTCTTGACTGAGGGCGCGGTAGATGGCGGCCTGATGTTCTGCCTGCCGTTCTGCGCGCTCCATGTGTTTGCGGTATGATTTCTGGACAGCCAGGAACACATGCGCCGGTATGACGTGCCATTCCCCGTACCAGAGCCGCTTGACCTGCCCGGCTGTCAGACCGGTATGCAGGGACAGGCGGCTGAAAACTTCTTTCAGGCCAACGCGGGCGCCGAATGTTCCGGCGATCGCGTGAAGGCTCGCCTGAACGTTGCTCGCGATTGCTTCAGGCGTGTTCATTTCCACCCTTTCTGCTCTCACGGAAAACTTTTCTCTCTGTGCGGACAATTACTTCTCCATCTTCCGAACAGCGATGAACGGAACTGGAGAAACACTTGTTGGAGGAGCCCCACGCATACGACACGAAGGTACGGTCAATTCCACTGACTGAACCCACGATCGCGCAGTCACTCCGTATGCTGGCCAGGTGCTGGGCCACGCTGCACCCGAGCGCCACCATCGAGGAACGGCAATTCCTCGCGGCGCTCGTGGCTACGGAGTTGGCGGGGCGGTGAAGCATCAGAACGGGATTTCATCATCCAGATTGTCACCGGACGGCGCATCCCAGCCGCCAGAACGCTGCTGGCTGTTCCGCTGGCGCGGTTGGGACTGCTGAGGTGATGAACCACCATCACCGCCGCGTTCGCCACACAGCACCAGGTCGCCACCGAACCGCTTGATCACGACTTCGGTCGTGTAGCGATCCTGCCCGCTCTGGTCGGTCCACTTGCGGGTTTGGTTCTGGCCTACAACCTGAACCTTCGATCCCTTTCGGACAAACCGCTCGATCACGCTGGTCACGCCCTCATTCCAGCATACGACGCGGTGCCATTCGGTCTTTTCGCGCTGCTCGCCGGACTGCTTGTCCTTCCACGTTTCGGACGTGGCAAGCGTGAAGCTGGCAACCTTCTGGCCGCCCTGCGTAGTCCGGATTTCCGGGTCTTTGCCCACATTCCCGAGGATGATTGTCTGTGAGAAATGACCGGCCATCACCGCACCCCCATAGACTGCCGACTGACCACGCGCTCACCGATCCCGCGCACGCTAACCGTCACGCCGTATCCGACGAATGCGGAACCCTGCGGCAGATCACCATCAATCCGTACCCGTCCGCAGCGGATTAGGGCACGGGCTGTATTTTCCGATTGGGCCAACCCGAGGCGGCACAGGGCGCGCGAGAGGGCGAAGGTTGTGAAGCTCATGGGCACATCTCCTCACGAGAGGCATGCACGCGACGGCATAGGTCACACGAACAGCGGGAGGCTACAGTTTCGCTGCCGGAGAGAGTCGCACCCCTCTCCGGCTTTTCTCCACCCTGTGCAGAGGATGAAGCTTTATGAGTAACGAAACCATGACCCGTGAGGGACTTATCTGGCATGCATCGTGCGTGATCGCCGTCATGGAGGGGAAGCGTCTCTATGCTGCCCCCGGCAAGTCTCTCGTCGGAGATCGGGAATACGTCCTGACCCTTCTGAAAGATGTCGCCAAGGCAATCGATACAGACGGAAAAGTCTCCGTCGGTTAATGCCCCGCTGAGGGCCGAGGCCATCTTGAAGGTGGCCTCAAGCTGCTTAGGTCCATTTTCCTGAATGGGCGTTATATCGACCGCTATTCGGTAGGCGTCGAGGTAAGGGTTTCCGGTCACTGCACCCCCTCCCCTTCAGGCCGCACGACCGTCACGCCTCGGAACAGGTCCGGGCGGAGTTCTTCGCGGGGGATGCTGAATTTGTTTTCCAATACTTGAAGGTGTCTCTCTGCCTTCTCTTTGCACCAAGACGCTCCGTTCTCATCATTGGCATCACTGCAACGATCAGATGCTTTCATCCAGTAAGATACTTGGCGCTCATGGTAGAGGCGCGAAAGATTGGGGCCATTTTCTTTTCGTCTTTTGCGTTCAGCATCCGCCCAGTCCGGGTCATTCCAACGATCTGCTGTCTTTTTCGCAAAGCTTTTCTTCGCCTCAGGAGACCAGATGTTCTGTCGACCTCCCCGATTTTTTGACAGCTTATGTGGGACTTCAAACAAAAGAAGACCCATATCGCCGTTTAGCAGCCTGTCGGGTTGGGGTACCCTTTGAAGTGGCGAGGGCATAGTATGCTGGGATGAGCCGTTTCATCCCGTTTGACCGATCCCA
>NZ_QUWV01000165.1 GCF_003403295.1 Komagataeibacter melaceti
GGGACGTTCGGGTACCTGGAACCGCGGTTCAATACTCTGTGCCCGGAGATATTTCCGGATCGTATTGCGTGACAGTCCCGTCCGGCGTTCGATCTCGCGGATCGGAAGATGATCCCGGCAGTGCCACCGACGGATCACACTCAGAAGCTCCATGTCAATCACTCCTCAAACCCCCAGCAGATGCTGCCGGGGAGTGTGAAGGCATGGGTCAAATCTCGATGAAAATTTCCGCCCTACCCGGGTCAGTTCTCAGTGAAAATCAACA
>NZ_QUWV01000166.1 GCF_003403295.1 Komagataeibacter melaceti
CCCCCACCCTCCTTGCCCCGCTGCTTGCCGGTGTCGAGAGCCTGAAGGGTGTCCGGCCCGCCACGGCGCGGCTGCTGGCGCGCGCGGCTTCCGGCCCGCGTGTGATCGACCTGCTGTTCCACCTGCCGGAATCATTGGTGGACCGGCGTTACCGCCCGACCCTGCGCGCGGCGGAAACGGGGCGTATCTGTACGCTTCATGTCACGGTCACGCGCATCACGCCGCCCCCACCCGGCGGCGCGCGTGGCAGGCGGCCGTGGCGGGTGTTGGTCAGTGACGGCACGGGGGAAGCGGAGCTTGTCTTTTTCTCGCCCCATCAGGCCCGCAGGCTGGAGGCCGGGCAGGAGATATGCGTATCAGGCATGCTGGAGCGTTTTGGCGACCGGCTGAACATGGCCCACCCGGACCACCTTGTCCCCGCCGCGCGTGCGGGGGAAATCCCGCTGCTTGATCCCGTCTGGCCGCTTACGGCGGGGCTGTTCCCCGGTCAGGTGCGTGCGGCCATACGGGCGGCGTTCGATATTTTTCCCGCCCTGCCCGAATGGCAGGATGCGAGCGTGCTGGCGTCGCGCAAATGGCCGGGTTTCGAGCAGGCGCTGCGCACGCTGCACCGGCCATGCGATTTTCCTGAACTGCTGGAGGGCGATGCGCTGGTGGGCGCGTCCGAACGCGCGCGGGCGCGGCTGGCGTGTGATGACCTGCTGGCCCAGCAGGTTTCCATGGCGCAGGCGCGCAGGCTCAACCGCCTGCGGCCGGGGCGCGCCATCGTGCCCGATGGCAGCCTGCGTGGCGTGGCCCTGTCGCGCTTCGGGCATGAACCGACCACGGCGCAGGTCCGCGCACTGGCGGAAATAGATGCCGACCTTGCCGCACCACGGCAGATGACCCGGCTGCTGCAGGGTGATGTCGGGGCAGGCAAGACGCTGGTGGCACTTCTGGCCATGCTGGGCGCGGTGGAGGCCGGGCATCAGGCAGCCCTGATGGCGCCGACCGAGATACTGGCCCGCCAGCATCTGGCCACCTTCACCAGACTTTCCCCCGTGCCGGTCGCCTTCCTGAGCGGCAGCGTGAAGGGAAAAGCCCGGCGTGAGGCGCTGGCCATGATTGCCGATGGCACGGCGCGGCTGGTCATCGGCACACATGCCCTGTTTCAGGAACGGGTGGTCTTTGCCGATCTGGCACTGGCCGTGATTGACGAGCAGCACCGCTTCGGCGTGGAGCAGCGCGCCATGTTGGGTGAGAAAGGCCCGCAGACGGACGTGCTGGTCATGACCGCAACCCCCATCCCGCGCAGCCTCCTGCTGACGCAGTGGGGGGACATGCTGGTCAGTCGGCTGGACGTAAAGCCCGCGGGGCGCAAGCCGGTGCGGACCTCGCTGCATGCGCTGTCGGCCATGGGGGACCTGCTGGTGGGCATGGAACGCGCGCTGGCGCGGGGCGCGCGGATTTTCTGGGTCTGTCCGCTGGTCAGTGAAAGCGAGACCTGCGACATCGCCGCTGCCGAGGCCCGGCATGCCGCCCTGGCCGCGCATTTCGGGGCCGAAAGCGTGGGTCTTGCCCACGGGCAGCAGGATATTGCGGTGCGTGAGCAGGCCATTGCCGATTTCGCGGCGGGAAAGACCCGTATTCTCGTGGCGACAACGGTGATCGAGGTGGGCGTGGACATACCCGATGCTACGGTCATGATTATTGAACATGCCGAGCGTTTTGGCCTGGCCCAGTTGCACCAGCTACGTGGGCGCGTGGGGCGTGGGCAGGCTGAATCCTACTGCCTGCTGCTGCATGACAGCGCGCTGGGCCAGACCGCGCGGCGCAGGCTTGCGCTGCTGCGGGAGACGGATGACGGGTTTCTCATTGCCGATGAGGATTTCCGCCTGCGCGGTGGCGGCGACCTGACCGGGCGGCGGCAGTCCGGCATGCCGGACCTGCGGCTGGCCAGCCCGCTGCATGTGGACATGCTGCTGCGGCTTGCGGCGCAGGATGCGCGGCGCATTGTCGATACCCCGCAGCGCGATGCCTCACCCGCGCTGCGGGCGCGCAGGCCGGCGGTCAGGCTCCTGCTGGACCTTTTCTCGCGTGCGCAGGCGGTGCGGGCGATACGGGCGGGGTAGTCTCGGTCATTTCTGGCGCCGCCACGCCCATCAGCGCCGCCGCCTGCGCGAAAAAGAAGGTGGCGAACAGGTCAATCGCCTGTGGCCCGTGTTCCACCCGCGCGCGCAGCACCGCCCCTTCCCACCCTATCCAGAAATGGCGGGCCAGCCGGTGGCAGAGCTGCTTCTGCGCGGTGGTTGGCGGTGCGTCGTACGCGCCCAGCAGGCAATCCGCCACGCGCTGTTCCCAGCCCTGCAGAATCGCGCAGAGCTGGATGTTGAACGATTCGGGCAGGATATCGATTTCATGGCCGAGATTGCCGATCAAGCACCCCCGGCGGAAAGCGTGGCGCTGCATGCCCGCACGTGCGTCATGGACGAAATTCAGCAGTCGCTGGAGCGGCGGGAGCGCACCATCGGTCAGCCAGCGTTCGATCCGGGCGTTGAAATAGCTGGCGTAACTCTCGATCAGGATCTGGCCGAAAGCCTGCTTGCTGTCGAAGCAGGCGTAAAAAGAGCCTTTTGAAATTCCGGTGGCGTTGAGCACGTCATCAACGCGGGTGGCGGAAAAGCCCTTTTCGGTCAGCAGTTCCACACCCGCACGCACCAGCATCGCCCGTGTGCCCTCTGGTGCGCGGGCTGTCTTGGGCGGGCGACCACGACCACGGCGCGGGGGCGATGTATCAGACATTGCACGATATTCTTACCAGCTGGAACGCATGTAACGCGGAACGCCCTTCCCATAATGTGTGTCAGTCGCAAAATGCAAGATTAATTGCTGAATTTAATTTGCAGCTTTTCCCATCAGCCCGCCGTGATCCCCCGCTCACAAAACTGTTCATATGTGAGAATTCTTGTGCAACCAACGGCGGGAATATGCTTTGGTGTTGTTGATGCCGATGCGATTTATGCTAGGGTCACCGCAGGACGGAGAATGTTATCCTGAGCCGGGCCGCCTAAACCACGGTAAACGCCAGAAAGGCTGATCTCCATCCTGCAAACGTGCTTTCATTCGGTGGTGTTCCCGCAGGGGATATCCGCCACCTAGACCTCGGGATTACGACCGTTGAGAAGTAACAGGACCGACCGCAGCTCCCGCTCCCCGCGCCGCGGCGGATTTGACGATGATTTCATGTCATCGCCTTCATTTGGTGATCGCGGCGCCCCGCCGCCCCGCCGTTCCTTTGGTGGCGGAGGTGCCGGTCCCCAGATCGTCGCATCCGGCCCGGAGATTGGCGCCACCGTAAAGTGGTTCAACAGCGAGAAGGGCTTCGGCTTTGTCGAGCTGTCCGACGGATCGGGCGACGTGTTCCTGCACGCCAATGCCCTGAACCCGACCGGACATGCCACGGTAGCGCCGGGCACCACGCTGGTGGTGCAGATTGGCCAGGGCCCCAAAGGTCGTCAGGTCGCGGCTGTCCTTTCCGTTGACGAGAGCACAGCCCAGCCCGAGCGCCCGCGCGGTGGTTTCGGTGCCGGTGCGCCCGGCCCGCGTGGCGGCTTCTCCCGCTCCGGTCGTCCCGCCCCTGACCTGTCGCACGCGCAGGACATGCGTGGCACGGTCAAGTGGTACAACGCCACCAAGGGCTTCGGCTTCATCACGCCCGAAAACGGCGGCAAGGACATTTTCGTCCACGCTTCCGCGCTGGAACGCTCGGGCCTGTCCGGCCTGACGGAAGGCCAGACGGCAAACGTGCAGGTTGTGGAAGGCCAGAAAGGCCCCGAAGCAGCTGCCCTGTCGGTGGACTGATTTCGCGCTCCCCTTCCCCACCCGGGGAAGGATGAACGGATAAAGGAACAGGGCCGTCCCGGTTGGGATGGCCCTGTTTTTTATTGCGTACTGCCTTTTTACCAGAAGCTGGTTCAGTCAGCGCCCTGTTGGAAAATGATAAAAGTTTCTGGATGCCGCCCTTTTTCAAAAAGGCGGCGTTCTCTGAAGCTGTTTGAAAAAAGCCTCACCAAAAATTTTTGCCAGTCTGAGCGTGGTTAATATTCGCGGCCCTTGCTGCGCAGCAGGCGGGCCTTGTCCCGCTGCCAGTCACGCTCGGCTATGGCATGGCGCTTGTCGGCCTTCTTGCGGCCTTCACCCACGCCAAGCGTCAGCTTGGCCAGGCCCCGGCTGTTGAAGTGGATGTCCAGCGGCACAAGGGTTACGCCATCGCGTGCGACTTCACCAAGCAGTTTGTCGAGCTGTTTTTTATGCAGCAGCAGCTTGCGCGGCGCGCGCGGTTCGAATCGGGACAGCACGCCGCCCTGATATTCGGGGATGTAGCTGTTGATCAGCCACAGTTCGCCATTGCGCTCTCCGGCATAGGCTTCGTTTATGGTGGCACGCCCCATGCGCAGGCTTTTGACTTCCGGCCCCTTCAGCACCAGTCCGGCCTCCACCGTTTCCACGATGGTGTAATTGAAGCGGCCCTTGCGGTTCTGCGCGGCGATCCCTGTCGAAATCATGCCGCTGCCGCCCTTGCTTTTGGGTGCCATGGGCTTAATCCAGCAGCCCGACGGCGGAAAGCGCGGCCTTGACCTTTTCCCGGCCCGCATCACTGAGCGGGGCCAGCGGCAGGCGGCATGTCTCCCCCATAAGCCCCAGCACGCTTGCGGCGAACTTGACCGGCACGGGGTTGCTTTCACAGAACAGGGCGTCATGCAGCGGCAGCAGGCGGTCCTGCAGTTCCATGGCTTCCATAGTGTTGCCGTCCGTCCAGCTCTGCTGCACCTGCGCGCACAGCGCGGGGGCGACGTTGGCGGTCACGCTTATGCAGCCATCGCCACCGGCGGCCAGGAACGAGACGGCGGTGCCGTCCTCGCCAGATATCTGGTTGAACGGCTTTTTCACCGCCCGGCGCACCAGCAGCGGGCGCAGCAGGTTGGCGGTGGAATCCTTGACCCCGATGATGTTGGGGTGCTGCGCCAGGCGCGCCATCGTCTCGACCGATATGTCAATGACCGACCGGCCCGGGATGTTGTACAGGATGACGGGGATGCTGATGGCGTCGGCCACCGCCATGAAGTGGCGGTACACCCCCTCCTGCGTCGGCTTGTTGTAATAGGGGGTGACGACCAGCACGCCCGATGCCCCGGCCTGTTCCGCCCGCTTCGCCATGGCCACGGCCTCGGCAGTGCTGTTGGAGCCCGCCCCGGCTATGACCGGCACGCGCCCCGCCACCGATTTTATGGTGAACTCCACCACTTTTTCATGTTCGTCATGCGTCAGTGTCGGGCTCTCGCCCGTGGTGCCGACCGGGACCACGGCGGACGTGCCCTGCTGGACCTGCCAGTCGATAAAGCGGCTCATGGAGGGCAGATCCAGTGATCCGTCCTCGTTCATGGGTGTGATAAGGGCGGTAATGGAACCCTTGAACATGGTTGTTTCCACCTGGATCGTGTGTCCTGCTACGCATGTGCCGGGGGCAGCACATGCTTATATGCCTGTATATGGTACTTATACAGGCTGCGGCACAGGGGGCAAAATCTGGCCGCAGCCCTGCTCAGCCCGCCTGCCGGAAGGGAGACCCGGGATAGACGCCCAGTATCTCCTGCTGTTCCGAAAAGAATGAAAGTTCCCGCAGCGCCTCGGCCAGTGGCGGGGCCTCGGGGTGGCCCTCCACATCCATCAGGAACTGCGTGGCGGAGAATGACCCCTCCAGCATGTAGCTCTCCAGCCGGGTCATGTTTACGCCTGATGTGGCAAAGCCGCCCAGCGCCTTGTACAGCGCGCCGGGCTGGTTGTTGACACGGAACAGCAGCGTGGTCAGGAACCCCGGCGCAGGCGGCGGCAGTTCAGCCGGTTTGCGTGACGCGATGTAGAAGCGCGTGGTGTTATGGGCCGCGTCTTCCACATTGCGGCGCAGGATTTCAAGGCCGTTGAGTTCCGCCGCCAGCGCGGAGGCCACGGCCACATCTTCCTTGCGGTTCCAGGCCCGCACCATCTCGGCAGCGCCTGCGGTATCGAACTCCACCACCGGCTCCAGCCCGAGTTCAGCGATGATGCCGCGCACCTGCGCCATTGCAACGGGGTGGGTATGCACCCGCCGCGCATCGGCCAGCGTGCTGCCCGGCACGCCCAGCAGGCAGTGCTCCACGCGCTGGAAATGTTCCCCCACAATGAAAAGCCCCGCCTGCGGCAGCAGGGCGTGGATGTCGGGCACGCGGCCCGCAAGGCTGTTCTCACATGCCAGCATGGCCAGTTCGGCACGCCCGTCATGCACGGCGGCAATGGCCTGCCCGAAGGTCTGGCATGGCAGGGTTGCCCAGCCGGGGCGGGCCTGCCTGCATGCCAGGTCCGAATAGGCCCCCGGCATGCCCTGGAAGGCGATAATGCCAGCGCCGCTCATGCCATCGCTTCCATTAGGGTGCGGGCGCGTTCCAGGTCGGCTGGTGTGTCCACGCCAAACGGCGCGCTGGCAATGCGCGCGCAGCCAATGGTCATGCCAGCCTCCAGCGCGCGTAGCTGTTCAAGTTTTTCACGTTTTTCCAGATCACTTTCAGGCAGGCCGACAAAGCGGGCCAGTGCCGCGCGGCGGTAGGCGTATATGCCCACATGGTGCCATAGCTGCCCCTGCCCCCACGGTATGGGCATGCGTGAAAAATAGAGCGCGCGGGCTGTGTGCGCCATTTCCCCCGCCGCGTCCTGACCAAAAGCGCAGGCGACCTTGACCACGGATTCAGCCGTGGCCTCGGCCCTGTCCACCACGGGGGCGACAAGGGTTGCGATATCAAGGCTGCCGTCATCAGCCAGCGGGCGCAGCACGGCCCGCAGGCTGGCGGGGTCCACTCCCGGCAGGTCACCCTGCAGGTTGATGACGGTGTCATACATGCCTGCCGGGTCCAGTTTCTGGAGCGCGTGCCAGATGCGGTCGGAACCGGAAGGCAGGTCCGGGTCGGTCAGGATGGCGGTGCCACCCGCGCGTTCTACAACGGTGGCAATTTCCTGCTCGGCGGTGGCGACCGCCACGGGGCCGATACTGGCCGTGCGGGCGCGGTCGAGCACATGCACGATCATGGGGCGTCCGGCTATGTCGGCCAGCGGTTTTCCCGGCAGCCGGGTCGAGGCCATCCGGGCCGGAATCAGAACAATGGGCTTCATGGGATCTGGGTCTGGGCCATCCGTAATCTGTGCGGCGGCAGGGGCCGTCCGCCGCCCGGCATGCTTCACACAGGGCGCGCGGCAGTCTAGGTAAGGAGCGGTTTTCATGCAACCGTATGGGAAGGACACCGAAATTCCATGAACAGCGCCAGCCTTAACCAGATCGGGGCGGCCTGCCTCATTGCCGCACTGGCGGTAGGGGCAAGCTGGGGTGTCGCCCATACGGCGGTGCCCGAACCGCAGCCAGCCCGGCCCGGCGTCGCCATTCCCCACCCGGCGGCCCCGGCGGGTGCCTCGATTGATGATCTGGTGGCGAAGGCCAGCGTCGAAAAGGGCCACGCCATTGCCGACCGGCAATGCAGCATGTGCCACAGCCTCGCCCCGCATGGCCCCGCCATTATCGGGCCGGACCTGTTTGGCGTGTTCGGCACGCATGTGGGTGACATTCCGGGCTATGAATTCTCCGAGGCGCTGAAGGCGCACAAGGACGAGACATGGACCAACGCCACCCTGTCCGCCTGGCTGACCGCCCCGTCCGATTACGCGCCGGGCACCAAGATGTCCTTTCCGGGCATTGCGTCGGAAACGGATCGGGCGGATGTGATCGCCTATCTGCGCTCCCTGCATGAGGAGACGCCCTGATGCCCGCCCTGCCCGCCGGTTTCCCGCGTGATGCCGTGCTGGAGGCCGCCATGGCGGCGGCTGACGTGGCGCGCACGGTCGTGCTGCCGTTCTTCCGCCGGGGTGTTGGCGCCGATGACAAGCATGACAGCAGCCCCGTAACCATAGCCGACCGCACGGCGGAACGCGCGATTCGGGCCGTGCTGTCCGAGCGCCTGCCCGGTTTTGGCGTGATGGGGGAGGAATTCGGCCTTGAGGGTGGTGAAAGCCCCTATCGCTGGGTGATCGACCCGGTGGACGGCACGCGGGCCTTCCTGACCGGGCGGCCGACCTTCGGCACGCTGATCGCCCTGCTGCATGAAGGCGTGCCGCTGCTGGGCGTGATCGACCAGCCGGTTACGGGTGAGCGGTGGATCGGCCTGCGGGGCGAGCCGACACGCTTTGTCTCGACCATTACGGGGCAGATCGGCACGCGGCGCTGCGGTGACGTGGCACGCGCCGAGCTTTCATGCACCGCGCCGGAAATACTCGATGCGCCGCACCGGCCCGGCTTTGACGCGCTGGCGGGCGCGGTCAAACGGACAAGCTGGGGCGGTGACTGTTATGCCTACGGGCTGCTGGCGCTGGGGCAGATTGACATCATTGCCGAATGTACAATGAAAATATGGGACTGGGCCGCCCTTGTGCCGGTGGTGGAGGGCGCAGGCGGCTCCATGACCGACTGGGCCGGCCAGCCATTGCGCGCCGATGGTGACGGCACCGTCCTGGCGCTGGGGGATGCCGGGCTTCTGTCCCGCGTAAGCACCCTGCTTGCCGCGCCCGTTGGCGCGGGCTAAATGCCTATTCACATTTTCTCTAGCGATGGCGTGGGCGATCGGATAGGGACGAGCCACCTTGACCGTACAGAGCGGGAGCGTACGATATGACCAGTCATTCCAACGGCCACCTTTCCCTTCCCAAGGACAAGATCCGTATCCTGCTGCTTGAGGGCATTCACGACAGCGCCGTGAACCTGCTGAAGGAAAACGGATACGAGAACGTCACGCGCCTGAAAACGGCGCTGGAGGGCGAGGCCCTGCAAAAGGCGCTGGAAGGCGTGCATATTGTGGGTATCCGCTCACGCACGCAGCTGACGCGCGAAGTGATTGAAAAGGCCGACCGCCTGATCGCGATTGGCTGCTTCTGCATCGGTACCAACCAGGTGGACCTGAACGCTGCGCGTGAGGCGGGTATTCCCGTGTTCAACGCGCCCTACAGCAACACGCGTTCCGTGGCCGAACTGGTCATGGGCGAGATCGTGATGCTGATGCGCCGCATCTTCCCCAAATCCGAGGAATGCCATGCGGGCGTGTGGAAGAAATCCGCCACCAATAGCTGGGAAGTGCGCGGCAAGACGCTGGGTATCGTGGGCTATGGCTCCATCGGTTCACAGCTTTCCGTGCTGGCCGAAGCATTCGGCATGCGCGTGTTCTACTATGATGTGATTGACAAGCTGGTCCATGGTAACGCCACGCCGGTCGATACGCTGGAAAACCTGCTGGCCCAGAGCGACGTGGTCAGCCTGCACGTGCCCCAGACGCCCCAGACCAAGGGCATGATCGGGGAAGCCCAGATCCGCGCGATGAAGAAGGGCTCCTTCCTCATCAACAACGCACGCGGCAACGTGGTGGACCTCGACGCGCTGGCGGCGGCCCTGAAGGACGGCCACCTGCTGGGGGCTGCGATCGACGTGTTCCCCAAGGAGCCCAAGCAGGCCGGTGAAGCGCTCGAGACCCCGCTGCGTGGGCTGGATAACGTCATCCTGACCCCGCATATCGGTGGCTCCACGGCGGAGGCGCAGGAGCGCATCGGCGTGGAAGTGGCGCGCAAGCTGGTGGAATATTCCGATATCGGCTCCACGCTGGGTGCGGTGAACTTTCCCACCGTGCAGCTTCCCGAAAACCCGCACGGCACGCGCTTCATGCATGTGCACAAGAACGTGCCGGGCATCATGCTCCAGATCAACGAAATCTTCTCCTCCGAATCCTGCAACATCACCGCGCAGTACCTGCAGACGGCGGGAGAGCTGGGTTACGTTGTGGTCGAGGCCGATACCGGCCGCGATGTGGAGAAGGACAACCGTATCCTTGACCGCCTGCGTGGCCTCAACGGCACGCTGCGTGCGCGCCTGCTCTACAAGCAGGTGTAAGCGGTCTTTTCAGGTTGTGGAAAAGGGGGGCATGTCCGGCGGGCGTGCCCCCTTTTTTGTCCTGCGTTTTATCCGGTGCTGCGCGGGCGTGGGAACATGGCTCTCCGGTGCGCTTCATGCTAAGTATGGGATAGGCGTACCGTGAGGTTTCCAGTACGCCATATGGCGGCATACGGGCCGGAAATAGTTAATTTTCAGGGTTTTATAGAGTGCGCGGTGATGTGGGCCTTCACGGGGGCGACCTGTGATCTGGGGTGATTTCCAGGCGGTGATCCAGCTTTCTGCCGGTCTGAATGTCGCCATTCTCAGTTTTGTCGATATCAGCCTGCCTGCGATCAAGGAACGCAGGCGTGTTTTCGCCAAGGCCCGGCAGGAACTTGAACTGCATCGTGGCGGAACCGAACACCAGCACCCTGATGATGCCGAGGCCTATGCGGCGGCGGTGCAGGAAATGGACCGCAAGCTGTTCATGCTATGGCAGGAATCCTCGACCTTCATCCGTGAGGAGGAATCCCTCATCCGCTCCACCGGCGTGCTGGGCGTGTTCGGTGCGGTGCTGAGCCTGGGGTTGCTGTGGTACTCCGCTGAGCACTATAGCGGCGAGATCTCGCTCATGGGGCGGCTGCTGATCGTCCTGTCCTTCTGCTCGCTGCTCGGGGCCTTCCTGATCAATTTCATGACCGCGTCACAGGCGGGCGTGTTCACCAAGAAATGCAACACGATCCGCGAGGAAATGCACAAGCGCCTGTAGTGCCGGGCTGCCGGGTGCTGTGCGCTCAGGGCGTGGACTGGCGGCGCATGCGCCACATGATGCGCGTGCCATGCAGCACGAACACCGCCACCAACCCGGTCCCGATGCCGTACCACAGCCCTGTTGGCCCCATGCCGCGATGGAACGCCAGGTACACCCCGGTGGGAAACCCCACGCCCCAATAACCCAGAATGGCCAGTACCATCGGGATGGCGGTATCCCCCTGCCCGCGCAGGATGCCGGTGGCCACGACCTGTACCGCATCCGCACTCTGGAACGCGGCCCCCACCAGCAGCAGGCTCAGCGCCATGCGTATGGCGGCGGCGTTATCGGGCAGCGCCATGTCCAGATAGAAACTGATGATGTGGTAACGCCCCAGCGCCAGCACCGCCGTGGTGACGCAGGCCAGCACGACGCCCAGAATCATGCCCGCCCATGCGGTGCGGCGGACCATGGCGGGATCGCCACGCCCCGTCCAGTAACCGATGCGGATGTTGCATGCCTGCCCCAGCGCCAGATACAGCACGAAGCACTGCATGCCGATGCCCAGCATGATCTGGAACGCCGCCAGCGCACTGTTGCCAAGGCGCGCGGCCTCAAGGCTGTTGGCCTGGAACAGTGTCACCTCCGCCATTGCGGCGGCCAGCATGGGCAGGCCGGTGCGCAGCAACTGCAGCGTATGCCCCCAGTCATGGGCGCGCGGGCGTAGCGCGGTGCGCAGTTCGGGCCTGCGGGCCATGAACCCGAGCATGATGGCCGGTATGCACCATAGCGTGATGACCGTAGCGATGGCCGAGCCATGCAGCCCCAGCGTGGGCAGCCCGAACCACCCATGGATGAGGGTCGCGTTGAACACGCCATTGACCACCGCGATGACCGGCATGACGCGCATGAGTATGCCCTGCGCCCCCATGACCGGCAGCGCCGTGGTCAGGATGCCCTGCCCCAGCAGCGCGGGCGGCACGGCCCACATCAGAATGCGGATGAAATCGGTCACTGGTGCGCGGATCGCCTCGGGTTCGTCCATCCACACCAGCAGCGTGTCCACATGCGCAAGGCAGTACAGTTCCGGCACGCATAACAGCAGCGCCACCACCAGCATGGACGTGATGATCGTGCCAAGGCTGGCATGGTCCTGCCGCCCGCGCGCCTGTGCCAGCAATATGCCGCCTGCCTCGATCACGGCGGCAAGGATGGCCGTAAGCGTGAAGAACGTGCCGGTGGCCAGCCCGCCAATGGCCAGCGCCGTCGCACCCAGGCTGCCCAGCAGCACATCATCGGTCAGGCCCATCAGCATCTGGGCAAACTGTGACAGGCCCATTGGCCCAGCAATGGCAAGAAGCGAACGGAATTCGGCCCGGAACGGCTTGGTCTGAGGTGTCATGAAACCCTGTTGCTGCCCATGACCCGACATGGAGCCATGACAATGCACCCGTGGCGGTATGGCGCGGATGCGTTGCGTGCAGGGGTTTATACTACTTCATCGCGCCCGGCCAGTCGGGGTTGCGCCAGTTCATGCCTCGACCACGGGGTTGCGCGTGCGTAAAAGGGCGGGATGACAGCGTGCTGGCCCACTGCCCCGCTTGGCGCACTTGTGGCGTGTCTCGACGCCCGCCGCGTGCCGCTCAACCGCGCCCGGCGCGCACGGCGGCCGGGGCCGGTGCCCTATTACGGGGCCAGCGGTATTATCGGCCATGTGGATGAAGCCCTGTTCGACGGGCCGCTTGTCCTGCTGGGTGAGGACAGCGCGCCCTTTCTCGACCCGATGCGTGATGTCGCGTTTTTTCATGATGGCCCCCTGTGGGCGGGCAATCATGTGCATGTGCTGCGGCCACGCCCGCATGTGGATGGGCGTTTTCTTGTCCACGCGCTCAATACGCTGGACTACGCGCCGTATGTGGAGGGTACGACCCGCCCCAAGCTGGTCCGCGCACGCATGAACGACCTGCCCGTGCCCTGCCCTCCCCTGGACCAGCAGCGAAAGATTGCCGATGCTCTGGATCAGGCGCTGCGCCGGATTGGCCGGCAGCTTGGTGAACTGGCCCATCAGGCCGGACTGGCGCGGGAGCGCGAGGAAGCGGAGATCCTGCATGCCCTTTCCGCAGCACGGGCGGATGGTGGCATCCGGCCCCTTGGTGCGACGTTCAGCATTACGGGCGGGGGCACGCCATCCACATCCCGCCCTGAATACTGGGGCCGCGATGTGGCGTGGATCACGCCTGCCGATCTGCCCGCAGGGCCGCCTGCGTGGGTAAGCCATGGCGCGCGTGGCCTGTCATTCATGGGGCTTGCAGCCTGCCGGGCCACGTTGGTTACCGCTTGTGCGCTGGTCATTTCAACCCGCGCGCCGGTGGGGCGTGTGGGCATGGGGGCCGGGCCACTGGCCGTAAGTCAGGGGTGCAAGGTGCTGGTGCCACGCGGGCAGGATGTGGACCTGTGCTATGCTGCGCTCGCACTCCATGCGGCGGGGCCGGAACTGCGCCGCCGCGCGGGGGGCAGCGTGTTTCCCGAGGTTGATACCGCAACCCTTTCATCGCTGGAGATATGCCTGCCGCCACTGCACACCCAGCGTGCGGTGGCGCGGGGCATAACGGAACTGCTGGCGGGCTTGCGGGAACAGGACTGCGCGCGTGACCGGTTGGCATCGGTGCTGCGGGAATATCGTGTCGCGATCCGCCGTGCCGCCATGGACGGGCACCTGCCTGCGTAAACGGGCGCGGATACTTTCTACACCATCTCTTTACGCTCTGCTGTCATAACGGTTTGTTAAGTGACGTGCAGTGCACCAGAAAAGGAACAGGACAGCCATATGGATGAAAACCGGAGCCGGACCCAGTACATCGGGACATTTATATTCGTATGCGCGGTTCTGCTGTTTTCCGCATGGATTGAACAGTCATTCCTGTTTGCGTTTGTGTGGGGCGGGATACTGAGCATCACGACCTATCCGCTCCATCGCCGGCTGACCGGGCGTGGCATGGGCACGCGGATGGCGGCCGGGCTGATTGCATCGGGCATATTCGCGCTGCTGGCCGTGCCCATGATCGCCATGGCGGTCCGGGCCGGGATGGAAGTGCCCTCGCTCATGGCATGGGGGCGTGACGCGCTGCATGAAGGGATTCCCGTCTCGCCGCAGGTTGAGGAAATTCCCCGCTTCGGTTCGCGCCTTTCGGCATTGTGGCAACGCTACCTGTCGGACCCTGATGAACTGCGGCACTGGACCGGCGTGGCCTCGCGCATGTTCGCCACCAGCGATGGGCGGGCACTGCCGCACCGGGTTATGGAAATGACGGAAACCTTCGTCATCGCCACGCTGTCCGTCTATTTCTTTCTGGCCGCGTCACAGGCGCTGGCTTCGGACATCCGCGCCGTGGGCCGCCGCTTTCTGGGCGACCGGGCGGGTGATGTCATCTACAACACCGTGGGCGCGGTGCGCGGCACGGTTGCGGGTCTGGTGCTGGTGGGGCTGGGCCAGGGCGTGCTGGTGGGGGCTGGCTATTTCATTGCCGGAACGCCCCACCCTGCCCTGCTGACACTGCTGACGGCGGTGGTCAGTGTCATTCCCTTCTGCGGGCCGGTCCTGCTCTGCGCCACCGTACTCATGACATTTGCGACGAATGGCATGATGCAGGCCATTATCGTGGGGGTGATCGGCACCATTGCCTATGGCGTGGGGGATCATTTTGTCCGGCCCAAGCTTATTAGCGGCAGCACCAGCATCCCGTTTCTGGCGGTGCTGACGGCCATTCTGGGGGGGCTGCATGTATTTGGCCTGCTGGGGCTGTTCATCGGCCCGGCGGTCATTGCGGTCGCCCTGTCGCTATGGCGCACGGCGGCGGAGGAAGAGCGTGCCACGCGCTAGCGTGGAAACACCGGGTTCCCTGCTGTCCTCCGCCGGTATCTGGCGTATTGCCGACCTGCTGCGCGGCAGGGTGCAGCCTGCGGAATACGGGCCGGTCATCCTGGCCTTTACCGTGCTGCGCCGGATGGAACAGGCACGCGTGCGCCCGGTGATGACGCTGGCGGCGGTCAGTCAGGCCCCGGACAGGCTGGTGGCCCTTGAAACCCTTCTGTCCCGCCTGCCCTCCGCCGTGCGGGACATCATGGCGCAGCTTGAACTGCTACCCATGGCCCACCGTCTGGCACGCGCGGGTGTGCTGGAGGGCGTGGTGGCCCACTTCGCGGGGCTGGACCTTTCTCCCCGGCGTCATGGCAGTGAGGCCATGGCGCGACTGTTCGAGGAACTGGTCCATCATTTTACCCAAAGCCGGGGAACCGGCGCGCATTATACCCCGCCGGAGGTCACGGACCTCATGGCCGACCTTGTTTTCGCACCCGATACGGCAGGCACGCGCCACGACCTGTATGACCCTGCCGCCGGTACCGGCGCATTACTGGGGCGGGCGGCGGACCGGGTTGGCGCGTGTGGCGTGGATGTGCGCCTGTTCGGTCAGGAACTGAGCGTGCAGTCCTGCGCCCTGTGCCGCGCCGACCTGCTGCTGCGCGGCCAGAAGCCGCATGACATCGTGCATGGTGATACCCTGCTGGCTGATGGACATGCGGGGCGGCGCTTTGCCCGCATGCTGGCCAACCCTCCGTTCGGGCTGGACTGGCGGCATATCCGCGATGCGATACGGGCGGAACATGGGCGTGGCGCTGCCGGGCGGTTTGCCCCCGGCCTGCCCCGGGTGTCGGACGGGTCCATGCTGTTCATGCTGCATCTGCTGGCCAAAATGCGCGCCCCCCGGCATGGGGGCGCGCGTGTGGGGCTTGTAACCCATGCGGCGGCCCTGTGCGGTGGCGGGGCGGAAACGGGAGAGTCCGCCATCCGGCGCTATCTGGTGGATCATGACCTGATTGATACGGTCATTGCCCTGCCCACGGACATGTTCATCAATACCGGGATCGCCACCTATATATGGATACTCGATAACAACAGGCCCGCCGCGCGCAGGGGAAAGGTCCATCTGGTGGACGCATCCCCCCTGTGGCGGCGGACACCGCGCAGCAGCGGTGAAAAGCGCCGTGAAATGACCCCCGCGCACCTTGTCACCATCGTAAGGGCCTGCATGGCGGCGGATGAGATGGATATTGCCCTGCAGGAGGATGCAGATGGTGCGGCCATGGCATGGTCCCTGCTGCCGCGCGACATGCCGGAAGGGCAATGGCCCCGCGAGGGGGAGATGGAAGCGCAATCCCCTCCTCACTCTGGCACGGCAGTACGGGATGCTACCGCCAGTGCGGATGGGTGGACTCGCCGGGCCGGTTTTTCACGCATCGTGGCGGGGCGGGATTTTCTCTACCGCAGTCTGGTAGTCGAACATCCGGCAGGCGAAGGCCCTCCGGCCCGCACGGTTTTTACAATAGGCATGAATCAGGACCCGCAGGCTTGGTTCGCCAGCATGGTCCAGCCCCATGACCCCACGGCACGGCTGGACATGACGCGCGCGGCCGTGGGTTGCGCCATTTCATTTCCACGCTATTTCCACCGGCCCGCGCAGGTGCGTCCGCTGAACGATATCGTGGCGGACATGCGCCGCTCCATGGCGCGGCTTGCCGCACTCATGCCCGGGGAGGAGTGATCTTACAGCCCCACTTTTTCTTGCTCGCCCAGATGGCGCAGGAAGTCGCCCAGCGTGCGGATCTGTGCCGTGTGGTCGAGTATGTAATAGGCAAAGGCCAGCGCCCCCGCGCGGCAGGCCCCGCGCTGGCGTGGGTCGGCAATGACATCGAAATCCGCCGTGTGGGCATAGCCGATGATGCGGCGGATGACCTCGGCCGCCGCGAAGCCCATGGTATCAGCCTCGATTTCCTCAAGGAAGGCAAGCTGCGCCGTATGCGCGGCGGGGCCATAGGCCAGTGGGCGCAATGTGCCAGCGGGTGGGGCCTCATCACGGTTCCATAGCGTCAGGAACTGCGCGTGAAAGCAGGTCCAGAACGCGGCGATGTCACGTATGGTGGCCGACCGTGCCGTGGCATCGGGCGTTGCGAAATAATGCAGCACCAGATTGCCGACAAACATGCCGCAATCAAACCCGATGGGGCCGTACAGGGCGAATTCGCCATCTATCACGCGGGTATCATCGGCCTTGGTCATGATCGAGCCGGTATGCAGGTCCCCATGCAGCAGCGCCTGCGGCTGTGACAGGAAGCGTCGGCGCAGGTTCTCGACCGCAAGCAGCGTGGGCGCGCTGGAGCGGATGTCCAGCACCAGTGGCGTCAGTTCCGGTTCATCCCAGTTATTGCGCGGGTGATCGCGGTACGGATGATCGAAGACGAGATCGAGCGTGATGCGTGTCAGCGTGACATTGCGTGCGAAATCGCGTCGGGCGGCGAAAACATCCTCGAACGGCAGGGCAAGCAGCGATGTGCCGAAGGTCGCGTGGGCGATGAAGGTGCCGATGCGCGGCGCGACATCGGGCCAGTCCACCCCGCGCATGAGGGCACTGCGGTACACCGTATGGCCGGACAGGCTTTCCACGATCAGGACATGCAGTACGGGGTCGAAATGCAGAAATTCCGTGGTCAGCCCGCCCACCAGCGGCCGGACCGCGCGCAGCCATTCACTCTCGAAATACGTGCGGTCCAGTGGCATCTTCCATGTCGGGTCCACACGGACATAGGGCAGCGACTGCTTGAGGCAGACCTCGCCCGTCGGGCCGCCCACGATGAAGACATTGTTCAGGTTGCCATCGCTGACCTCATGCACCCGCCACAGGTCAGGTGTGCCGCCAAGGCGCCCGGCCACCACCGGCACGCCCGAGATCAGGCTGCGGATGCCTGCCGCGTCCAGCGTGTGATAGGTGCTTTCGGTCATGTCGTTTTTTCCAGCCATGCGCCGTGGTGGCCGCCCGTGGCGCAACCGGGGTACGGTTGCGCAGGAACGGTGGATATGCGACGCTTCCGTATATTTGTCCCGCGGAGGATTATACACGAATCCGGAGTGGCAAAAAGGCAGGTTTAGGAACGACAGTCATGATCAAAGATCCGAAGGTCATTGAACATCTCAACACCCAGCTTACGAACGAGCTGACGGCCATCAACCAGTATTACCTGCATGCCCGCACCCTGCGCCACTGGGGCGTGACCCTGCTGGGCAAGAAGGAATACGAGGAATCCATCGAGGAAATGCGCCACGCCGACTGGCTGATCGAGCGCATCCTGTATCTGGGTGGCCTGCCCAACGTCCAGCGCTACAACCAGATCCTGGTGGGCGAGAATGTTGAGGAAATCCTCAAATGCGACCTGAAGCTGGAAGAAAAGGCGATCGGTGACCTGCGTGAAGGCATCGCCTATTGTGAAAGCGTGCGCGATTACGTCTCGCGTGATCTGCTGCTCAAGATCCTGGTGAATGAGGAAGAGCATGAAGACTTCCTTGACCGCCAGTTCGACCTGATCAAGCAGATCGGCATTGAACGCTACATCAAGCTCAACTCCGCCCCCGCGCCGGACCAGGAATAACCTTTCCGGCATCTGCCGGTTGCGGCAGGTATCTTAATACCATCATGCACGGGGCCGGATCATTTTCCGGCCCCGTTGTTTTTTATGCCCCATGGGCATGCGGGGCAGCCCCGCTGTTGGGCCACATGATGCGGGCCGCCGCCATGTCGGCATCGCGCCAGCGCATTGCCGCAAGGCAGCCCGCGCCCACGGGCTGCGTGTGCGTCACCGGTACGGATGTGGGGTTTGTGCCGACACTTTCACTCCGTTGCCCCTGCGTCCAGCGCAGGCGCGGCACGGGCGCGCGGCCCGCGGTTTCGGTATTCATGCTCCGGCGCGGAAGCCAGTAGCCCGCGCCGGCCATGCAGGCCCCAAGCTGGGTAATGGCGGCGGCAAAGGGCGAGAGCACGTGATGATGCGCGAAAATGGGCCGCAACATGCTGCGTACCTCCGCCTCGCGCCCTTCCTGCGCGGCGGCGGCAGCAGCAAGGAAGCGGTTTTCCGTACGGGTCAGCCGGGTTGCGTTACAGATCGCCACATCCACCGGATCGCACTGATATGTCCGCAGTCGCGTCAGCGCCATGTTGAAGGCGCGGGCGACAATGGCGAAATCCGCCCGGAAACAGGGCAAGGCCCATCCCGGCATGGCGGATGTTGCGCCGCCGCCACTCAGGCGACGTACGCACCAGACCAGCAGGCGTTCGCTGCACGAGAGATCATTCATGAAAACTGTCGTGTCGGTCATCATCCGATCGGGCCATGGCGTGGCCCGCTCCCTGTTGTGTCAGTGAGACCGTATTAATGAGAAGGATTATCAATTGCAATTAAAATCGCCATGGCGGCCCATATATCCCTACTGGACCCCGGCAGACTGTTTGGATTACGTTACATCGCAATGAAAGATGTGACCTGCCCCGATTCTCCGCTTGCGGATCTGTGCCGTCAGCGTGGCCTGAAGCTGACCGGCCAGCGCCGCACCATTGCGTTTGTCCTGTCCGATAGCGACGACCACCCGGATGTGGAGGAGCTTTACCGCCGCGCCGTGGCGGTGGACCCGCGCATCTCCATTGCCACGGTGTACCGCACCGTCCGCCTGTTTGAGGAAAATGGAATCCTCCAGCGCCGCGACTTCGGCGGGGGCCGCGCGCGCTATGAGGTGGCGGATGGGGAACACAGCGATCACTATCATCTGATCGACGCCAGCACCGGCAAGGTGATCGAATTCGAAAATGCCGAACTGAACGCGCTGCTGGACAGCATCGTGCGTGAAAAGGGCTACGACCTGGTCACCACGCGCCTGTCCATTGTCGGGCGCAGGAAGGCGGGCGGGGAAGACTGATCCCCGCCATATGACAGGGCACGGCCGCCCTGCCCTGCCCCGCTGCTGCGGGCATGTATCAGCCCTGTTCTTCCGGTGGGGCCATCCAGTTGGGGTGGCGTCGCTCGATCCATTCCAGCATCCGTGCGCTGACCCGGCGCAGGAACGGCACGTCCTCGGCCAGCAGGATGATGCCCAGCGGCAGCATCCACAGCCCCAGTATGGGCAGGAAGCCCAGAATCCCACCCACAACCAGCGCGCTGCCCAGAATTCCGCGTAACCATATATGCCCCGGCTGAAGCAGCCAGCGCATGGCCTGCTCGCCACGCGCTGGCAACCGCCTGAGCAACCGCTCCAGCCGCTGGCGGCGCAGGTGTTCGGCCTGGGCAGGCACTACGGACGGGGTGGTGGTCGTGGGATCGTTCATGTTCAGGACATGGGGTGGCCGTCATCATGCCGCAATAGGCGTGCATGAGCATGAGCGGACCCGATGCCGGTCATGGCTGTGCGGGATGCAGGCATCCCGTTCCCTGCTCTGGCGTTGGGGCTGTGTATATTCCATCTTTCCCGGCGCGGGACACCATGCGCGGGTCTGGCGGAACGGGTTTGCGGGTGGACGCCCCGTAGGCCTGCTTGTATGGGAATTTGTCAGAATATACGTTTTTTCGTGCTATATTTCAGGAGCAGTAGATGCCCAGCATAAGCCCTTTTGCCGGTAAGCCGGTCGATCCGGACCGTCTTGTCAACATTGATGCCCTGCTTGACGCCTACTATACCCGCAAGCCCGACCCGGCTGTCGCGGCGCAGCGTGTGGCGTTTGGCACATCGGGGCATCGGGGGTCATCACTGAGCACCAGCTTCAATGAGAACCATATCCTCGCGATCACCCAGGCCATCTGTGACTATCGCAAGCGCGCGGGCATCGGGGGGCCGCTTTTCATCGGGATCGACACGCATGCCCTGTCGCGTCCCGCGCTGAAATCCGCGCTGGAGGTCTTTGCCGCCAACGGGGTGGAAACCCGCATCGACGAGAAGGATGGCTATACCCCCACCCCTGTCATTTCGCATGCGATCCTGACCTATAACCGTGACCGCAGTAGCGCGCTGGCCGATGGCGTGGTGATTACCCCATCGCACAACCCGCCCGAGGATGGCGGCTTCAAATACAACCCCACCCATGGCGGCCCCGCCGATACCGACATCACCAAGGTGGTGGAAGCGGCGGCGAATGACTACATCGCCAGAAATATGGAGGGTGTGAAGCGCGTCCCGTATGAAACGGCTCTCGCCTCCCCCACCGTGCAGCGCCATGACTACATCACACCCTATGTAGCGGATCTGGGTGCGGTGGTGGATATGGACATCATCCGTGACAGTAGCATTTCCATCGGGATCGACCCGCTGGGCGGGGCCGCGGTTGATTACTGGCAGCCGATCATTGATCGCTACGGCATCAACGCCACCGTGGTCAGCACGGAGGTCGATCCGACCTTCCGCTTCATGACGGCGGACTGGGATGGCAAGATCCGCATGGATTGTTCCTCTCCCTACGCCATGGCGCGTCTGGTGGGCATGAAGGACCGCTTCGACATCGCCTTCGCCAATGATACCGATGCCGACCGGCACGGCATCGTGTCGGGTCAGTACGGGCTCATGAACCCCAACCACTACCTGGCCACCGCCATCGAGTACCTGTTCAACCACCGTGAGAGCTGGGGCGCGAATGCGGGCGTCGGCAAGACGGTGGTCAGCAGCAGCATGATTGACCGCGTGGCCAAGGAGCTTGGCCGCAGGCTGGTGGAGGTGCCGGTCGGCTTCAAATGGTTCGTGGATGGGTTGTATAGCGGCACGCTCGGCTTCGGGGGTGAGGAAAGTGCCGGTGCCTCCTTCCTGCGGCGCGATGGCACCGTCTGGACCACGGACAAGGACGGCATCATCCTTGGCCTGCTTGCGGCCGAAATCACGGCCCGCACCGGCCAGACCCCGGGCGCAGCCTATGCGGCCATGACCGGCCGCCTTGGCACGCCGTACTATGCGCGTATCGACGCCCCGGCCAATCCGGCGCAGAAGGCGCTGCTCAAAAATCTCTCCCCCGAGCAGATCGGCATTAGCGAACTGGCGGGTGAGCCGATCCTGAGCACCCTGACCCGTGCACCGGGTAATGACGCGCCGATCGGGGGGCTGAAGGTCAAGGCCAAGGATGGCTGGTTCGCCGCCCGTCCCTCCGGCACGGAAGATGTGTACAAGATCTATGCTGAAAGCTTCAAAAGCGAAGCGCACCTGAAAATGATCCAGACCGAGGCGCAGGACGCGATTTCTGCCCTGTTTGCCCGGGCGGAAAAACAACACGCCTGAGTTCGCGTAACTGTTTTCGGCCAGCATGCCGCCCGATGCCCGTTCAGGCATAATCGTGAAGAGTAAAACCCGCGTTTTTTCTTCCGATCGGGCGGCGGATGCGTCACTATCGACACCATAGCCCAAAGAGGAGGCCGTTATGCGTTACCTCATCGACCAGACACGCGAGGGATTTGGCGTCGCGATGCTGCTCGGCATGCTGGCTGTTGAGCGTTTTTTCCGAAAGCAGGCTGTCCGCTGAGAGCGGGCACGTTATACGGATACGCACTGGATGGAATACCCTTTCTTCCAGCACCGTTACCGCAGGTGTGAGCGGATGCGCGAAATGACGCAGGCCGGGCTGCTGGTCCGGCGTTGTCCGGTCCTTGTGCGGCGTTGCGGCATAATGCGGCGGCTGACCCCGCGTGAGGGCCAGACTGGCTGGCGCGGGGAAAACCAGTGCTGGACCCTGCGCGGGTAGCACGGCCTGAACGGCCATGCTGGCATCTATTCCCTATATTTGAAAAATGAGCCTGTCACCGTTGGTAGATCGGGGTTCGCCAGCCCGCGTGAGTGCGGGACTGGCAAACCTGCCGCCATCAGGCCTGCGCCAGTCCTTCCAGCAGGCGGGCCACGGCTTCCGCACCGGGGTCGGGCACGTCGCGTACATGCTCACTGGGCACATAGGCGGCGCGACCGGCGCGGGCGCTGTGCATTGTGGTGGTTGAATCCGCCCCCCTACGCGCGGCAGCGGCTACCTGCTGCAGCGTGCCGCCTTCGGCCAGGGTTTCAAGGGCCGGGTAGAGTGCGTCGATCATGGTGCGATCACCCGGTTTCGCGCCGCCATAATCCATCATATGCGCAAGCCCGTCGCGCAGGGCCTGCCGCCATGACTGCGTGCTGCGTCCGGCAGCCGAGAACATGATGGCGAACAGCACCCCGCTCGACCCGCCCGCATGCTGGGTCAGGATGTTGCCGATTGTGGTCATGAGCTGGTGCGGCTCATTCATGGGCAGGCGGTCAAGGACGGCGGTGATGTCACGCGCCGCCCCGGCGAAGGTGGAACCGGCGTCGCCATCGCCAATCCGGCCATCCAGTTCATTAAGTGGGGCCTCATTGGCGATCAGCACCTTCGCACCCCGTTCCAGCAATGCGCGCACCACCGGGTTGTCTGTCGGCGGATAGGGAAAGGCATCGGGCATGTCGGGCATGGGTATGATGGCGGGCTGGCCCATCGGGGCCATGCCCGGCCATGCATGCGGCTGCACGGGGGCCTCCAGTGCTGCGGTAACGGTCTCGTCCAGCCCGATCAGCGTCAGGGAGAAACCATTCATGTCCAGTGCGGTCATGAGGGGCGCAGGCCCGATCACATGCGACACGTGGCGGGCCAGCGGCACATGGCTGAAGGCGTGCAGCAGCAGCGCCATCTCGACCTCCGGCACGCAGCCAAGGTTGTTCAGCAGCACGGCAAAGCGGGTGCCGGGCGCATCCGTGGGCAGGCTGGCTTCCAGCGTTCCGGCGGCCTGGCGCATCAGTTCGTCCGCCCCCGCAAGGGCGATGCGCTGCGCCCCGGGTTCGCCATGGATACCCAGCCCCAGTTCCGCCTGATCGGCCCCCAGCCGGCTACTGCGTCCCGGTTCGTAGGGATTGCAGTCTTCCAGCGCCAGGCCGATGGTGTACATGCGTTTGGTGGCCGTGCGCACGAATTCGGCAACGCGGGCCAGCGGCCAGCCCTGCGTTGCGCCATACCCCGCCAGTTTATGGGCCAGTACCGTGCCCGCCACGCCGCGTGGGGTGGTGGAATCCGGTAGTGCGACATCATCACCCACGATGACCATTTCGACCTGCCGGCCCAGTGCGCGGGCGCGTTCGGCCGCAAGGCCGAAGTTCAGCCGGTCGCCGGTATAGTTCTTGACCACCAGCAGGCACCCCGCCTGCCCTGTCGTGGCAAGGATGGCGGCAAGGATCGCATCGACACAGGGCGAGGCAAACAGTGCGCCGCACACCGCCGCCGTAAGCATCCCCCTGCCCACGAACCCCGCATGAGCCGGTTCATGCCCCGAACCGCCACCGGAAATGACCGAGACCTGAGCAGGGTCCGGTGTGCGCTGCATGATGACGCAGGTATCGGGATAGCCATCCAGCCGGCACAAGTGCTGCCCCGCGGCGGAGCGCAGGAAGCCGTCCAGGGCTTCGGTTACGATTGTCTCGCGCGTGTTGAAAAAACGCTTCATTCTTATGTCTTCTCCCCTGGTGCCATGGCCATGCATGGCGGCAGGGCGAATATGGCGGTTAATCAGTTTCAGATAAAACAACGGAGTATGTCACGCACGGGTTGCGCCGCACGCGGGTCGCCCGTCAGCCTGCCCCGGTATCAGGCGGCATGTGGCTGGCGTCATGCGGGGTGACGGTCTTGCGGTGCGGGTCATCGAGTGAGGGCACGCGGCCATGATGGCCAAAATTGACCAGCCGTGCTTCCAGCAGGTGCAGCTTGCCCAGCAGGTTCATGCGAATGGCCATGACAGCAAGGGAAGCCCCGGCAAACGGCCCCACGACATAAATCCACAGCCCCGTCCACTGCCCCGCGAACAGGGCGGGCGCGAGCGTGCGTGCGAAGTTGACGCTGTTGCCCGAAAGCCATGCCGTAATCGGGTTCATGATCAGGAAGAACAGCCCGCCCGACCATGGTGTGATGAACTTCCAGCGCGGGTGTGCGGCCAGCCAGTACAGCATGGCGATCAGCGCGGCGGTCACGAACATTTCAGACCACATGGCCCACCAGATGGAAATCTGCCCATAGGGCACGGTCGCGCCATAGCGCACCGACACCGCCATGTTCCCCCACCATGCCACCAGCCTGCCCGCCTCGTACACTACGGTCGTGCCAAGGAATGCGCCAATGACCTGCGCGATCATGTAATTGAACGCATCAATCCCGCCAATGCGTTTGGCCAGTGAAAACGCCAGCGTGACGGAGGGGTTGATATGTGCGCCGCTGACCTTGCCAAACGGCGTCATGGCCGCAGCCGTGCCGGACAGGCCGAAAAACAGGCCGCACAGAGCGGTCTGTACATAGGGATGGTGTTGCAGCGGGGCCGCAAACGGACTGCCGGAAGCTGTCAGCAGGATGACCGCGCTCAGCCCCAGAATCATGAGGATGGCGGTGGCGATCGTCTCACAGAAATACAGTTTCCAGTGGAACGGGTTGTGCGGGTGCGGGTCGCCTGCCAGCGGGCGGTCATGCACATGGATATGCAGGTAAGGCAGGTGCAGGTGTGGCAGGCGCATGGCCGGTATCCTCGTTTTTGCTACGTAGGGTCCGGCACATGGCAGGGAATGGGGCTATCTCCCGGTGCGGGCCGGCGGTTTCCGGGACCATAGCAGCCCCCGCACCGGCCGGGTCCGGTTTTGGCACAATCCAGTCATGCCATCACGAATTCGCAATTTCGTCGTCCTGTTCGTCCGGGGGGATGGAGGCATCGAGTGCGGCCTGCAGGATGTAGGCGGCGGCCATGCGGTCCACCACGGCCTCGCGGCGCTGGCGGGTCATGTCGGCCTCCGCGATCAGGAAGCGGTTGACGGCGGAGGAGGACAGCCGTTCATCCCACATCGCCGCAGGCAGGCCCGTCAGGTCCGACAGGTTGAGCGTCCAGTCCCGCGCCGCCTGTGCCGCTGGGCCAAAACCGCCATCGAGCGAGAGCGGCAGGCCAACCACCAGCCCGCCCACGTCCTGCGCGCGGGCGATCTTGCTGATTTCAGCAGCGATGAGCGAAAGTTTCGTCCGCTTCAGCGCGGTATGGGGCGAGGCCAGCATCAGCCCCACATCCGACAGCGCCACGCCGATCGTCCTGCTGCCGGGGTCAAGCCCCAGCAGGCGCTGGCTGGGCCGCAGGGCGGCGCGGAGATCGGATATGTTGAACAGGGGCATGGTCGGGGCTATGTTCCTCAGCAGGTCCTGCGCCGCAGGATATTCTTCCCCTGTTACGATGGAAAGTTATTGCTTCATGTCGCTTGATCCCGCGACCGTCCGCCGCATTGCCAGACTGGCACGGATTGGTATTGACGAGTCTGATCTTCAGTCCCTGCAAGGGGAGCTTAACGGGATCCTGGGCTGGGTCGAGCAGCTGAACGAGGTCAATGTCGATGGGGTCGCCCCCATGGTCGGCACCGGCCACGCCGCACTGCGCATACGTGACGATGTGGTGACGGATGGCGACTGCCGCGAGGCCGTCCTGTCCAACGCGCCCGATGTCGTTGGCCCCTTCTATACCGTGCCCAAGGTTGTTGAATAATGAACCTGACCGAACTTACGATAGCCGACGCCGCCGCCGGCCTGCGCAGGCGCGAATACAGCGCGGTCGAGCTGGTGCGCGCGCATACGGACGCGATTGCCGCCCTCAACCCGCGCCTGAACGCCTACATCACCACCACGGCCGATGCGGCGCTGGAAGCGGCGGGCCGTGCGGATGCCGCTCTTGCCCGTGATGAGGCCCGCGCGCTGACCGGCATCCCGCTGGGTATCAAGGACCTGTTCTGCACCAATGGCGTGCGGACCACGGCGGCCAGCAATATCCTCAAAAACTTTGTCCCGCCTTATGAAAGCACGGTCACGGCCAACCTGCTGCGCGATGGCGCGGTGTTCGTGGGCAAGACCAACCTTGATGAATTCGCCATGGGGTCGGCCAACATCACGTCCGCCTTCGGGCCGGTTGAAAACCCGTGGAAGCGCAAGGGCGACGAACAGACCGTCCTGGTGCCCGGCGGTTCCTCGGGCGGGTCGGCTGCGGCGGTCTCCGCCGGGCTGGCCATGGGGGCGACGGGTACGGATACTGGCGGCTCGATCCGCCAGCCTGCGGCCTATTGCGGTATTGTCGGCCTCAAGCCCACCTATGGTCGGTGCAGCCGTTATGGCACAATCGCCTATGCCTCCTCGCTGGATCAGGCGGGACCGATGGCGCGCACCGTGGGTGACTGCGCCATCATGCTCCAATCCATGGCAGGGTTCGACCCGCGTGACAGCACCAGCGTGGATCGTGACGTGCCGGATTACTCCGCCGCTGTGGGTCGCAGCCTCAAGGGGCTGAAGGTCGGTATCCCGCGTGAATACCGTGCCGAGGGCCTCTCGACCGAGATCGAGGCGGCGTGGCAGCAGGGCATCGCATGGCTGAAGGAAGCTGGGTGCGAGATCGTGGATGTCTCCCTGCCCCATACCCGTTATGGTCTGGCCACCTACTATATCGTGGCGCCGGCGGAATGTTCGTCTAACCTCGCGCGCTATGACGGCCTGCGCTTTGGCGAGCGTGTTCCCGCCCCCACGCTGGACGGAATGTACGAAGCCTCCCGCCGCGCGGGTTTTGGTGCGGAGGTGCGTCGCCGCATCATGATGGGCACCTATGTGCTTTCCGCCGGGTATTACGATGCCTATTACCTGAAGGCGCAGAAGGTCCGCACGCTGATCCGCCGCGATTTTACCGAGAGCTTCCAGCAGGTTGACGTATTGCTGACGCCCACCGCGCCAACACCGGCGTTCGGGCAAGGGGAAAAGATGGACGATCCGGTCCAGATGTATCTGAACGACATTTTCACGGTGCCTGCCTCCATGGCGGGTATGCCCGCCATGTCCGTGCCCGTGGGGCTGGGCGACACCGGCCTGCCGCTGGGGCTGCAGTTGATCGGCCGCCCGTTTGATGAGGAAACCCTGCTGGCGGCTGGTAGCGCGCTGGAAAAGGCGGCGGCCTTCACCCACCGGCCTGCCATCCGTGCGGAGGTGGCGAAATGAGCTATACGATCGAAGGCCGCACCGGCACGTGGGAAATCGTGGTCGGGCTGGAGGTCCATGCGCAGGTCATAAGCCACTCCAAGCTGTTCTCGGGCGCATCCGCATCCTATGGCGGTGAGCCGAACACCCATGTCAGCCTGGTGGATGCGGGTTTTCCGGGCATGCTGCCGGTCCTGAACCGCGAATGTGTGGCGCAGGCCATCCGTACCGGGCTGGGTCTGCGCGCGCGCATCAATCTGGAAAGCCGGTTTGACCGCAAGAACTATTTCTATGCGGACCTGCCCACGGGCTACCAGATCAGCCAGTTCACCCACCCCATTGTGGGTGAAGGCACGGTCGAGATCGAACTGTCCGATGGCACGGTACGTCATATCGGCATTACCCGCCTGCATCTGGAACAGGATGCGGGCAAGTCGATCCATGACCAGGACCCGACGCGCTCACTGATCGACCTGAACCGCGCCGGTGTGGCGCTGATGGAAATCGTCAGCGAACCCGACATCCGCACACCGGAGGAAGCCGGTGCGTACCTGCGCAAGTTGCGCCAGATCCTGCGTTATCTGGGCACCTGCGATGGTAACATGGAAGAAGGCTCGATGCGTGCCGACGTGAACGTGTCGGTGCGCAAGGCGGGTGAAGCCTTCCGCACGCGCTGCGAGATCAAGAACGTCAACTCCATCCGCTACGTCATGCACGCGATCGAGACCGAGGCCGCCCGCCAGGTCGAGGTATGGGAAGATGGCGGCACGGTGGATCAGGAAACGCGCCTGTTCGACCCCGCCCGCAATGAAACCCGCTCGCTGCGCAGCAAGGAAGACGCGCACGATTACCGCTACTTCCCCGATCCCGACCTGCTGCCGCTGGTGGTAGAGCAGGACTGGGTGGACGAGCTGGAAAAGGCCCTGCCCGAACTGCCCGATGACAAGCGCGCGCGCTTCCAGAAGGAGTACGGCATCCCCCGCTATGACGCGGGCGTGCTGGTGGCCGAGCAGGCGATTGCCGATTACTACGAGACGGTGGCGCGGGGCCGCGATGCCCGCCTTGCCGCCAACTGGGTTACGGGTGACCTGTTCGCGGCGCTGAACCGCACGGGGCGCACGATTCAGGACAGTCCCATCTCGGCACAGGCGCTGGGTGGCATGCTGGATCTGGTGTCCGATGGCACGATCAATGGCAAGATCGCCAAGGAAGTGTTCGAGGACATGCTGGAAACAGGTGACAGTGCTGCCGATATCGTGGAGCGCAAGGGCCTGAAGCAGGTAACCGACACCGGCGCGATTGATGCCGCCGTGGCCGATGTGCTGGCCCGCAATGCGGACAAGGTGGAAGAATATCGCGGTGGCAAGGACCGGCTGTTTGGCTTCTTTGTCGGTCAGGTCATGAAGGCCATGGCGGGCAAGGCCAATCCGGCCATTGTGAATGAAGCCCTGAAAAAAGTTTTGTAAAAAAGGGGCTTCCACGCATTTTAGGGCTTTGCAGGGCTGCGCCTACAGGCTAAAAGCAGCCCTGCAAACGCCGTGTTACTTATAATGCGCGCTCTTCGGCGGAGGGGTGGCCGAGTGGCTGAAGGCGGCGGTTTGCTAAACCGTTATACGATGTCAAGTCGTATCGAGGGTTCGAATCCCTTCCCCTCCGCCAATCAAATCCAGTAAGTAGTTGTTAAATATATTACTTTTTGGATTTATGGCCTTTTGGCCCCAAACCTAGCCCCAAATCACTTTTTTATGTCCGTGTATGTTCGATATCGTTCAACCTGTCAGGTTGGGCGATTTTTGCCTTGTACCCATGCACCTTCCTTTCCATAATGCCCACGCCGCTACGGTCCCTATCTCCGTTTGTGGTGAATGGCTCGCAGTCCGTCGCGGCACATTGGCGTATGGTGGAGCAGTCCGGTAGCTCATCTGGCTCATAACCAGAAGGTCGCAGGTTCAAATCCTACCCCTACTACCAATCGTTCGGCGGATTGCAGTCGGAGTCCTCGTTGGTTGAACTCAAGAAGCCATCAGATAGCCGATGAGTCGGTGAGCAGCCGGTGCAGCCAGCGCCAGATCATCGCCGCGCGCCCACGAACGGTACGTCAGGCGCAGGCCTGACACACTCTCTGACTGACCAGGTATCGACCATCGTCTGCACCCTCCCCCGCAATTCCTCACGGTCAGCAATCAGCCGCGCGGCTTCAGCATGCCGGGCATCATCGTTCTGCGCGAAAACGGATGCCTCATAGCCAAGCTGACGCGCCATCTCGACATCCGGCAGGGATGACAGCGGGGCGTAGGCCACCGGCAGGCTGACCGTCTGCCCGCGCGTGCGGCTGGCGTCGCCCTCGATCCCGAAGGTGGGCGCGGTAGTGATCGTCCCCACGCTGAACTGCCCGCCCTGCGTGAAGCCGCCGGACAGTTGCAGCGTCACGTCCCCCGCAATCGTGCCGACCACGGGGTCGGGCGTGTGCTGCGTGCACTGGGCCGCGCGCACCGCCTGCGCAAACCGGGCCTGCTGCGCGGCCGTCCAGTCACCGGCATGCGAGACCGAAACCACCCCGGCCTGCGCGAGGCTGCTCTGGATGGAGGCCATGGCCTGCGGGATGGTGGTGTGCACCGGTCCGGGCTGGAGCGCGCACCCGGCCATGCCGAACAGGCTGGCGAGGACGAACACCACCCGGTCGGCCCCATACGGGCCGCTCATGCCGCGCCATCCAGATAGGCATCATTCGCGGCCACCAGCGCCTCCCAGTCCTGCCCCGAGGGCGACAGCATCCCGGCGGGCAGGAGCTGCCGCCATGCCAGCCCGTGCGCCTCCATGATGCGCGAGCGCACCCAGCGCCATGTAGCTTTCTGCTTCGCGCCCCATGTCAGCAGCGTCACGAGGTCGGTATCCGCCGTGCCGGTGTAATCCCACAGCAGCAGGCAGTGGCCGCCCGCGCTGCCCGGGGTAGGGTCGCCGTGGCCTGCGGGGCTGTCCGTATCCCATACCGGCGGCAGGTTGCCGTCCTGGTCCTGCCACATATCCGCATCTGCCAGTTGCACGCCCAGATAGGCAGCGGACAAGCCGGCCGTGATGTTGCGCACCCCGTTCAGGTCGGCCGGGTCGGCGCTGCCCCATAGGGGGAACAGCGTCTGTGTGGCCAGAGCATAGCCCTCACGCTGTGCGTATCCCAGCACGTCCACCTCAATCCCGCCATTATCCGTGGCCGGTTTGCCCGGCACGTAGCCGGTGGAGAGGCTGTAGAACCGCACCGCCGCATCCGTGGTGATCCCCGCCACATCGGAACCGGCCAGCGCCGCCGCGGCGTGCAGGTGGTTGCCGATACCAGCACTGGTGCAGTCCCCGATCTGGTCATTGCCCAGCATGGCCGGGTGCGGGTCGATATGGCTGCGGTCCAGCCTTGCCGGGGCCTGCCGGGCCATGAACCCGCGCATGGCGGAAAGATGTGGCTGTCCTGCACGCGTTTGCGCGGGCCGACAGCCTAACTTGCGAATTTGCGCAAATTTGCGATTTGTCATGCTGGTTCCAATAAAAAAAGGCGGCTCCGGAGAGCCGCCTCGTGGTTACGCAATACGATTGATTGTTCTGATCACTAAATACGCTGTTAGCGTATTATTTCCCTTGCGCCTTATACGCTTCTAGCGTATAAAATACCTATGACGACAACACACCACGCCTTTGACTGGCACGATGAAAAAAGCGCAGCGTGCCTCTCCGCCCGTGGTTTCGATTTCATTTACGCCGCCCGCATTTTTCTTGGAGAAGTGATCGAACGCGAAGACACCCGCAAGGATTACGGTGAGACACGGATTCAGGCAGTCGGGATGATCGAAGGGTGCCGTTACATGGTCGTCTACACACGGCGCGGTGATGTTACATGGATCATCTCCGCGCGCCGCATGCACGATAAGGAGTGGAAGAAATGGCAAGAATGACATTAAGCCAGATCGCCCGGCACGGTGGAACCATCGACCGGGACAAGGTAAATGCCACCACAGATGATGATATCGACCGTCAGGCCCGTGAGGATGGCACGGATGACACAAGCCATCTGTCCGCCCCATACCCCACACCTGCAACAGTGCGGAAAACCCTGCACATGACCCAGAAACAGATTGCGGATATGACCGGCATACCTGTGGCGACATGGCGCAACTGGGAACAGGGGCGTGTAGGGCTGGATCCGGCCGTGCAGGCGCTGCTGCGTATTCTCGGGCGCGAACCAGATGCGGCGCGTCGGGCACTGGATGTGGCGGCAAAATAGCGCGGATGCCATATCCTTCCCGATCATCCGATGGTTCTAGCAGAGAACTCGCATATGGCGGTATGAGGATGCTTTACGCTTACCCGGTCGATCTGGAGACCAATCCGGACGGCACCATCACGGCTTCATTCGAGGGGCTGCCGGGGG